>DASQKY010000030.1 GCA_035630295.1 Acidimicrobiales bacterium
AAGTCCGGTGCTCTATCCATCTGAGCTACAGGGGCCGGCGCGCCATGGTGCCATGTCGGCACCGTCCCCTTCGGTGACCGCTGCACCTCGGGGACGATCCGCGCGCTCGGACGACCACATTCGTACCCGAGGGGCCGAGCGCGACGCCGCACGGTGGGCCGCCGGAAGGATTCGGAGGCTCCGATCCGACCGCCTATGCTGGCCCGCTGCACGGTGGCCGTAGCTCAGGTGGTTAGAGCGCCAGGTTGTGGCCCTGGAGGTCGGGGGTTCGAGTCCCCTCGGTCACCCCACTGCCGCCCACGCCCGGCCGGTCCGCCGGGTGTGGGCGGCTACCATCGCCACCCCTCGCGCCTCTAGCTCAATGGCAGAGCAACGGACTCTTAATCCGCAGGTTCTGGGTTCGAATCCCAGGGGGCGCACCACCAGGAGAACCTTGTGCGGAAAGCGATCCGGTCCGAGGCGTACCGTGGGTTGTGCCAGATGCTGCGCAAGCGTCGTCGAGGACTTGACCTCACTCAGGCCCAGCTCGCAGCGCGTCTCGGGCTCGCACAGACGGTCATCAGCCAGATCGAAGCAGCTCAGCGGAGGCTGGACATCCTGGAGCTCGCTCAGCTCTGCGACGCGCTCGACCTCGATTTCCTGCACACCATCGACGTGTTCCGGACTGCTTACGACGACGAGAGCAAAGGCGCCCCCAGGTAGCCGGCCTCACCGTGGCGATCAGCCCCGACCTGGCTGCGTCCACCACGGTGTCAACGACTGCTTGCCGGAGGGCCGGACCAGGTTGGGGACGCCGGGCGGGGGGAAGGGGTCGGGACGATGGGCGTGGACGATGACCTCGAGGCCGGCACCTCGACCGTGCCCGAGGCGGCCGACGAGCGCGCCGAGCGCCGCGGGCTCTGGATCCGTCGCGCCACCCTCACCGCCCTGACGGTGTTCGTGCTGCTGGGGGCGACCGGCCAGTTGGGCGTCCGGTCCGGGACGGCCTCGGCGTCCGACGGAGCCCTCACCGCCACCCTGACCTACCCGCACGTGGCCCGGCCGGCCCTGGCCGTGCCCTACCACCTCGTCATCCACCTCGACGCTCCCCCGCAGGACCAGATCGAGGTGCGCATCTCGTCCCGGTTCATCGACTCCTTCGACGAGAACGGCCGCTCGCCGGAGCCGGCCGAGAGCAGCACCGATGGCGACGAGGTCATCTGGACCTTCGACCCGCCCGATGGCGACACCCTGACCGTGAGCCTCGACACCCGGGTGGAGCCCGGCGTGCAGTGGCGCCGCACCGGGACCACGTCGGTCACGGTGGGCGACGACTCGGTGTCGCTGGACCACACGATGTGGGTCCTCCCCTAGGAGCAGCCATGGAGATCGTCCTGCGCAGCGTCGTCGTCTTCGTGCTCCTGTGGGTGCTGCTGCGCGCCATGGGCAAGCGCGAGCTGGCCGAGGTCACCGCCTTCGAGCTGGTCATCCTCGTGATCCTCGGCGACATCGTCCAGCAGGGCGTCACCCAGGAGGACATGTCGGTCACCGGAGCCGCCCTGGCCGTGTCCACCATGGGCCTGCTGGCAGTGGGCACGTCCGTGGTCGGCCGGCGCTACCGGGCCGTCCGGCCGCTGCTGGAGGGCCGGCCCTCGATCGTGGTGCACGACGGCCGGATCCTCGACGACGTCCTGCGCCGCCAGCGCATCCCCCGGGCCGAGCTCGACGAGGCCGCCCGCAAGCGGGGCCTCCCCGACCTGGCCGACGTGGCCTGGGGCATCGTCGAGACCGACGGCACCTTCTCCTTCGTCGAGCGCAGCGCCGACACCGCCGACCAGCTCGACCCGCAGGAGGGCCAGCACTGACCGGGTCAGGGGCTCTGGCGAGCGATGCGATGCCCCGCCCGGAGGTCGAACACCGGCCCGGCTCGGGCGCGGCGCGGCCCGGGACGGGGGCGGCATCACGACCGGGGCCGGTCGCCGCGGCGAAGGGAGCGGGGGGAGCTGGCGGCGGTGCGGAGGCGGCCGTCGCGGTAGCGGACGCCGCCCCGGGCCAGGCGGCACCCGACGGCCAGCCACGAGGTCACGGCCCGCTCCCCCACCCACAGCGGGGCCCACAGGGCGCTGGTGGCCGGGTACCAGCCCCGCCCCCCGCCCCGGCGCCGCCCGGCCTCGGCCAGCGCCACCGCCCCGACGGCCAGGGCCAGCACGGCCCGGCGACCCCCAAGCACGGCGACGGGTAGGACGGCCAGCTCGGCGGCCAGGTGGGCCGGCCGGGCCAGCTCGTCGTAGGCCTGCCGCACCCGCTGCTCGGCGAAGCGGCGGGGCTGGGGCGGGTCCCGCGGCACGACCAGGGCCAGGTCGACGGCGGTGCGGCCGCCCCGGGCCGCCAGGGTGCGCTCCAGCTCGAGGTTCTCGAACAGCACGTCGCCCCGGTAGCCGCCATCGAGCAGGGCGGCCCGCCGCACGACCAGCGTGCCGGGCCAGTCCCCGCCCACCGCCCGCTGGACCAGGCTCCGGGCCGTGTCCCACCGGGCCACCGGCGTCAGCGGGCGGTAGCAGTTCTGCGGCCGGAGGGCGGCCAGGCCCTCGGCCTCCATGCGGGCCAGGGCCCGCTCCAGGGTCGGCCGGTCCCAGTGCACGTCGTCGTCGGCCAGCACCACGACCTCCTGGCCGGCGGCCCGGGCCCCGGCCAGGACGCCACCAACCTTGCCGTTCGGCGTCCGGTCGGCCTCGGCCAGCTGCACCCGGCGGACGGTCGGGGGCCACGCCCGGGCGTGGGCCTCCTGCACCTCGGGGGGCGAGCCGTCGGCCACGATCACCTCGGCCACCTCGCCGGCCAGGCGCCCCAGCCGGTGGCCCAGCTCCGGGACGGGGTGCTCGGTCCGCAGCGGGACGACCACGCTCAGGGCCAGCGGCGCCGCGGCCTCGACGGGCGGGGTGGCGGGCAGAGCGGCCGGGTCCAGCGGGAGCACCAGGGTCACCCCCGTCGCTGCCCCGGCCGGCGGTCGCTCACACAGGCGCGGATCTTCGGTTCACCGCCGCCGGCCCGGGCAGCAGGGCGCCCACCCACCGGCGCGCAGGAGGATCCATGGGCTTCAACCCGCTCGAGCACGAGGGCATCCCGGTCGACCAGCAGTTCCGCAGCTGGAAGGAGCTGAACGTCGACCCGCTCCCGGCTCGGCCCGACGACCCCTACACGATGACCCGGGTCATCCTCATGAACGGGATCGAGGTCGAGGCGGCGATGTTCTCCCACCAGTTCGCCCGCCACACCGACAACCCCGAGATCAAGCGGTCCCTGGCCGTGAGTCGGCGGATCGAGCAGCAACAGCAGAAGGCGGTGAACTGGCTGCTGCCGGGCGAGAACTCGGTCCTGGAGACCACCATCGGCTACGAGCAGGTGGCCGTGGACCTGACCGCCTGGCTGGCCCGCAACGAGCCCGACCCCCACCTCAAGCAGGCCCTCGACTTCGCCCTGCTGGAGGACTTCGACCACCTGTACCGCTACAGCAACCTCTACGAGATGATCCAGAGCGGGCGGGCCGCCGAGCTGACCAAGGGCCTGACCGAGATCACCCCGGGCCGCCCCACCTTCGCCCACCACCGCCATCCCGTGGACGAGCTGCGCCGCCACTACGCCACCCAGACGGTGAACCCGCTCTCCCGCCTCCACGTCATGACCATCGTCGCCGCCGAGCAGCAGACGATGAACTACTACATGAACACCGGGCCCGACTTCATCGAGCCCATCGCCCGCAGCCTCTACCTGGAGATCGCCCAGGTCGAGGAGCAGCACGTCTCGCACTACGAGTCGCTGCTCGACCCGCTGGACTCGTGGCTGGCCAACCTCCTCTACCACGAGGCCACCGAGGTCTACCTGTACTGGTCCATGTTCCAGCAGGAGTCCGATCCGCGGGTGAAGCAGCTGTGGGAGCTGCACCTGAACTTCGAGATCGGCCACCTCCAGGAGGCGGCCCGGATGCTGCGGCGCTTCGAGGGCCGGGAGCCCGAGGAGTTGCTGCCGCCCGAGCTGCCCGGCATCCCGCTCACGTTCGAGACCAACAAGGACTACGTCCGCTCGGTGCTGGCCGCCCAGCTCGACCTGCGGACCGACGAGGAGGACTACGTCCCGGTCGACGACCTCCCCGCCGACCACCGCTTCTTCGCCTTCCAGGACAAGGCCAACGGCGACGGCGTGCCCAGCGAGGACGTCATCACCCAGAACGTGGAGGCCAACGGCCGCGACTACCGGGACGAGACCGAGGGACCGAACCCCATCGTCGACCTGCGCCAGCCCGCCGGCCAGGCCTGAGAGGAGCACACGACATGCCGACCAACGCCGCCTACCACCTCGGGGCCACGTCGAAGCCCATGCCCATGGTGTATGTCGACCCCGAGCGGGCTGTCACCGACGAGCAGCTGGCCGCCGTGGCCGAGGGCACCGGCCTCAACGGGGCCTTCATCGCCGACGTGCTCTCCGACGCCCTCATGCACGAGCGCTGCGGGTTCCACCTGTACCGCTCGGTGGCGGGGCGCACCAACAACCCGATCCTGAAGCGCCGCTACCAGGAGCTCGGCGACGAGACCCTCACCCACGTCACCGTCCTGGAGGAGCTCATCGCCGCCGTGGGCGGCGACCCCGGCTACGTGAGCCCCGCGGCCCGGGGCACCGAGAAGCTGGACATGGGCGCCCTGGAGGGCTCGTTCATGCTGTCCGGCTCGGTGGACCTGATGACCCAGGAGCTGATGATGCTCAACGCCGTGGTGCTGGCCGAGGCCATCGACCACGCCAACTGGGAGACCATGGCCGCCCTGGGCGCGGCCTGCCCGGACGGACCGGTGAAGGACGCCATGGTCCGGGCCGTGGAGCAGGTCCTGCCCCAGGAGGAGGAGCACGTCACCTGGGCCCGCGACATGCGCCAGCGGATGATCCTGCTCCAGGCCCAGAGCAAGGCCATGACCCGGGTGGGGGCCACCATGGAGACGATGGTGGCCAGGATCAGTTCCATGTTCGACGACGCGCCGGTACCCGGCTGACAGCCCCGATCGGCCGCAGCGCCGCCCGGCTACAGGTCGGGCAGGCGCTGCGGCAGGCCGACCAGGGGCCGGAGCGGGTCCCCGGTGGTGGCCAGGCGATCGAGCACGGTGCGCACCGTCCACCGGTCGGGGGCGAGGTCGGGGTCGTCCAGCTCCTCCCAGGCGATGGGCACCGAGACCGGCGCGCCCGGGGCGGGGCGGGTGGTGAACGGCGCCACCAGCGTCTTGTTGATGGCGTTCTGGGTGTAGTCGAGGCGGGCCAGCCCGCCCCGGTCGCGCTTGGTCCAGGCCCAGCTCACCATCTCGGGCACCACCTTCCCCACCGCCCGCGAGATGGTCTCCACCCACCCCCGGGTGTCGTCGAAGGACGGCCCGGGCGCCACCGGGATCCAGATCTGGATGCCCCGCTTGCCGGTGACCTTGGCCCCGGCCTGCACGCCGACGCGGTCGAGGGCCACCTTGTGCAGGCGGGCCAGGACGATCACGTCGTCGAAGGTGCTCTTGGGCCCGGGGTCGAGGTCGATCAGCGCCCAGGTGGGCTGGCGCCAGGCCGAGGCCGGCGACGTCCAGGGGCTGAGCTCGAGGGCCGCGTAGTTGGCCAGCCAGGCCAGGGCGGGCGGGCTGTCGGCCACGATGTAGGTCTGGGTATCGCCCGGATCCGCGTCCGGGTAGGTCCACCGGGTGATCCACGACGGCGCGTGCGACGGGGCTTCCTTGTGCCAGAAGCCCGGGCGTTCGACCCCGTCGGGGAAGCGGAGGGTGTTCACGGGCCGGTCGTAGAGGTACGGCAGCAGGGCCGGGGCCACGCGGGCGTGGTAGCGGATCACGTCGCGCTTGGTCACCGCCTCGCCGCCCTCCCGCCCCGGGAACAGCACCTTGTCCAGGTTGGTGAGCTTGAGGGTCCGGCCCTGCAGCTCCCACTCGCCCTTGGCCCCCAGCGCGTCGAGGGCGGCCAGCTCGTCGGGGGTGGGCGGGTCCCACGTGGGGATCTCGGGCCGGGCCCCGTCCGCCATCGCCTCGTCGCCGGGCCCGGCCCCCCCGGTGACCAGGCCCTCGGTCGAGGACCAGGTGGCGTCGCCGGCGGCCCGCACCTCGTCGTTGGTGCGGCCGGTCTTGACCGAGGTGGGGTGGTCCTCGGCGTCCCAGCCGGCCACGGCGTGGTCGTCGTGCTTGTGGAGGAGCAGCCAGTCGTCGCCCCCGCCCTTGCGCACGAAGACGAAGCGCCCGGCCAACCGCTCCCCGGCCAGGTCGACGTGCAGGTCGCCACCCTCGACCGCGGCCAGCGGGTCGTCACCCTTCGCCAGCGACCACGTGCCCCAGTCCCAGACGATGACGTCGCCCCCGCCGTACTCGCCGCGGGGGATGGTGCCCTCGAAGTCGAAGTAGTCGAGTGGGTGGTCCTCGACGTGCACGGCCAACCGGCGGGCGTCGGGGTCCAGGGTGGGACCCTTGGGGACGGCCCAGCTGACCAGGACCCCGCCCATCTCCAGCCGGACGTCGTAGTGCAGGCGCCGGGCTCGGTGGCGCTGGACGACGAAGCGGTGGCCGTCCCCGGCCGGCGGCGGGCCGGCGCCCGCCGGCTCCGCCGTGACCGAGAAGTCCCGCTTGTCCCGGTAGCGCCGGAGCCGGTCCTCGTCCGGGGGGGTCATGCCCACAGGTTGCCCGGCGGGCCGCCCCCCCGGGGTGATCAGGAGCCGGTGACCTGGTCCTTGGCCCCCTGGGCCCGCTCGGTGACCTGCTGCTGGGCCTCCTGGGCCCGCTCGGTGACCTGCTGCTGGGCCTCCTGGGCCTGGTCGCGCACCTCGGACATGGCCTCGGTGGCGGCCTCGCGCGCCGCGCCGGCCACCTCCTGCCCCATGGCGGTGGCCTGTTCCTGGAGGGGATCCAGGACCTTGCCGGCCACCTCGACCTCCTCCCGAGTGGGCGGGGCCATCGACCCGACCAGGACGCCGAGGCCGAAGGCCACGGCTCCCGCGGCCAGGGGGTTGCCCTCGGTGCCCTGCCGGATGCGGTCGGGCGCCTGGGCGACCTGGTCGCCGAGCGACGAGGCCGCCTCGGACACCGCCGAAGCCGCGCCGGACACCGTGGAGGTGGCACCCGAGACGCCCGAGCTGGCGGCGCCCACCGCCTGGCGTGGGGGCCCCATGACCTGGTGGCGGACACGGGTGGAGACTCGACGCACCTTGTCCATGCGGCGACCCACCACCCGCCCGGGACTGACCCGGTCGCCGATGGCGTCGACCGTGCCCGTCATGCGGGCCCGGGTCTGCTCGATGTCGTGCCTCAACTCCGTCGTTCGCTCAGCCACTGCGCGTCCTCCTTGAGGGTCTGGATGGTCTGCTCCGGCGCCGGGTCCAGCGCCTTCGCCTCGGCCCGTCCCCGCTGGGCGAGGACGGCGGCCGCCGCGCCGAGCACGGCCGTGACGATCAGGAAGGCCAGCCACGTGGGCATGACCTCGTCCAGGGCGAAGCCCAGGGTCAGCACCAGGCCGATGCCGGCCAGCAGGGCGACGACGGCCGCGGCCCCGAAGGCCGCTCCCGCCCGCCCGGCCTTGCGGCCCTCGATCTTGAGCTCCTCCTTGGCCAGGTCGACCTCCTGGCGGAAGAGCGTGGACAGCTCCTGGCTCAGCTCGCCGAGCAGCTCGGGGAGCGAGCGTTCGGGGCGCAGCGGCTCGTCGCTCATGCGCCACCCACCCATCCGGCGGTGGAGCCGCCGGGATCGGTGCCGGGCATGGCCGGGGGCGGCGGCGGCGACGGGACCGGCGGAGGCAGCGGCGCGGCGGGCGCCGGCATGCCGGCCGCCGGGGTGGGGGTGACAGCACCGTTGCCGTTGCCGTCGCCCTCGTCGGATCGGGCCTCTCGGCCGGCCCGGGCTAGCCGGCCCACCAGCACGCCGGCGGCGGCGGCCCCGGCCAGGAAGACCACCGGCCGGCGGCGGGCCATGTCACCGACCTCCTGCACGACGCCCTGGACGCCCATCTCCTCGGCCCGGTCGGCCATCCGGCCCAGGTGCTCGCTGGCCTGCCGGGCCAGGTCTCGGGTCCGGCCGGCATCGTCGGGCCGGCCGTCGCACAGGGCCTCCAGCTCGTTGGCCGTGCCCCGGGCCGCACCGGCCAGGTCGCGCAGGCGCTGCTCGAGCTGGTCGCGCACCTCGCCGGTGGCGGAGTCGAGGACGCCGCGGGCCTGCTCCACGGCTTGGCCGCCCACGGAGGCGGCCTGCTCGGCGGCGGTGCCCATCACCTCCCGGGCCTGCTCGGCGGCGGTGGAGGCCACCTGCCGGCCCTCGTCGGCGGCGGTGCGCATCGTGTCGGTCGTCGTGTCGGTCATCGGGGCTCCTCGTCGGATGGCTGACGTGGTCGCTGCGGTCGTGGGGCCCGACTGCCCGCGGCCCCAGGCGGTGAAACGTGCGCCGCCGAGCACGATGCGACGTCAGCGGAGCGGTTGGACCCGCCGATCGCGCTGCTTCAGCAACAAGTGGACCGATCACTAACCGCAAACATCCTTACGCCTCTTGACCAACCACGAGCCGTGGGACTTGACGCACTAGATGTTGCCGTCTTCACCACATCTCAACATTTTCCCCCTTCGCGCACGGGTCGCAAGGGCGGTTGTGGTTGCTTCGCCCCCAACGACTTCTCGCCGGACGCCCCACATCCGTTGCGGCCAGAACCTGCGAGCACCGACGAGATCTTTGGCGGCGACACCGAGACACTTGCGTATCGAGTCACCACTCAAACGTCGGAGAAACGACAACACAACAACGTCATCTGCAACATCATCGAAGTGGAGGGACCAAAGGTGATCGAGACGTCACGCTACTCATGGGAGGGCGCTGAGGAGGTCGAGGGTCTCCGCGAGCTCAAACGATCAGTGGACGAGAACCGCAAGAGGATCCTCGCTCACCCCATCTACAACGAGCTGGACACCGTTGCGGATCTTCGCATCTTCATGAGCTACCACGTCTTCGCGGTGTGGGACTTCATGTCTCTGCTGACCGCCCTCCAACGGCGGTTCACGTGCGTCGACATCCCCTGGCGACCACGAGGTGCGCACCTGGCCCGCCGCCTGGTCAACGAGATCAAGCTGGTCGAGGAGAGCGACGGCATCGACGGTGAGTACGTCAGCCACTTCGAGCTCTACCTCGATGCCATGGACGACATCGGGGCCGACACCACCACCATCCGGACCTTCCTGGACCGCATCGAAGCCGGTGTCGACGTGCCCGAAGCCCTGCGCCAGGCGGAAGTCCCCGAGGCCGTGGCCAGCTTCGTGGGCACGACGTGGGACGTGGTGCAGACGGCACCGGATCACGTGATCTCGGCCATGTTCGCCCTCACCCGGGAGGACCTCATCCCCGACATGTTCGAGCGGGTGGTGGCCGGTGCCGCGCACGAGGACAGCCTGGCCAAGTTCCTCACCTACCTGCACCGGCACATCACCGTGGACGCCGAGGAGCACACCCCCATGGCCATGGCCCTGCTCCAGAGCCTGTGCACCGACGACGAGCACTGGAACGAGTGCGAGAAGGCCAGCGGCCGCTGCCTGGACGAGCGGCTGAACCTCTGGACCGCCGTCCACGACGCCATCGTCACGGAACGAGAGCTGGTGGCCCCATGACCATGACGCAGAAGCTCATCATCGACGGCCTGCTGGTCGTCGGGTTCGGGGTCCAGCACTCCATCCTCGCCTCCCTACGGGTGAAGCGGGTGGTGAAGGCCAAGACCCGCATGGAGGCCCTGGCCTGGCGGTCGGTCGAGTCCCTCACCAACGCCGTGTACATCCTGGCCGCCGCCGCCCTGTGGCAGCGGACCGGCGACGTAGTCTGGGCCTTCTCGGGCACCGCCATGGTGGCCGTGGGCGCCGTGGCCGTCGTGTCCTGGCTCTGGTACTGGCAGCTCCACCTGTTCGAGGCCGACTGCGGCCTCGCCTTCGGAGCCACCACCCTGGTGGCCCACATCGCCCGGACGGAGCAACCCAAGTCGGTGCCGTGGGCGGTGGGGAGCCGGCGGTGGATCCGGTTCCCGGTCCACACCGCCTTCTTCGGGATGTTCTTCTTCCTGCCCACGATGACGGCGGACCTGCTGGTCCTGGCCATCATGGCCAACCTCTACAACATCATCGGCAGCATCCTGTACGACAACCGGCTCAAGACCCTGGCCGGCGAGAGCTACATGCGCTACGTGAACGTCACGGGGCTCATGTTCCCGCCCGTCTACCGGGCCCCGCGGGGGGCCAAGGGCATGGACATGCCCGGCCCCCACCACTGGCGCCGGCCGCTGGTGCACACGTCCGGCGTCGTCGCCGGGTTGGGCATCGGCCTGCTGTACCTGGCCATCATCGGCCCCCGGGCCACCTCCGGCCGGGACATGCTCGTGGCCGGCCTCACCGCCGTGCTGGCTGCGGTCCTGGTCGGGGTCGTCCTGGGCAACCTCCGGAAGCCCGACCGCACCGTGGACTGGCACCAGCAGCAGACCGACCTGGCCACCACCATCTCGCTGGCCTCGGCCCTCGGCGTCGTCAGCTGGGCCGGGTTCGGCTGGATCAGCTCCGGGCAGGCCCCGTACTTCGCCGCCTTCCTCCCGCTGTGGTTCATGGTCCAGTACCTCGGGCACGTGATCGCCTTCCTGGCCGCCCGCCAGAAGTGGTCGGCGGACGTGGTGCCCCTCGAGGTCCCGGCGGATGCGCCTGCGCGGGAACCCGCCCTGGTCGGCCTGGCCGAGCCGGCCGCGGCCCGGGGCAGCCTCTCCGCCTCCTGAGCGCCACGCCCGTCGTCGGGGGGCGACGACGGGCACCGGCCGCCGCCCGGGGCGTCACCTCCGTTTCCCCTGCCCCCTTGGGGGCGAGTGGGCGAAGGTGACGCCTCAGGACGGCCGCCGCGACGCCACCCGGCCCGGCCCGTGAGAACGGGACCGGGCCGGGCCCGCGTCGGCTGCTCGGGCTGGGTGTACCGCGACTGGCGGGGCCCGGTGTACCCGGCCGACCTGCCCCAGCGGGCGTGGTTCGCCTGGTACGCCGAGGCCTTCGACACCGTCGAGCTCAACAGCACCCACTACCGGCTGCCGGCGCTGTCGACCGTGCAGGGGTGGGCCGCCCAGGCCCCACCCGGCTTCTGCTACGCGGTGAAGGTCGGGCGCTACGGCACCCACCGCAAGAAGCTCCGCGACGCAGCCGTGTGGCTGCCCAACCACCTCGACCGGGTGGCTGCCCTCGGCCCCCACCTGGGGCCCCAGCTGGTCCAGCTGCCACCGCGGTGGCGCCGGGACGTGGGCCGCCTCGACGAGCTGCTGGCGGAGGCGCCTGGCGACCTGCGGTGGGCCGTCGAGGTGCGGGACCCGTCGTGGTTCCACGACGACGTCCTCACCTGCCTGCAGCGCCACGGCGCCGCCCTCTGCCTGCACGACCTCCTGGCCGGCCACCCGTGGGAGCTGACCACCGACTGGACCTACGTACGCTTCCACGGGCCCCGAGCCGTCGACGAGCCCTACCGGGGCCGGTACGGCGGGCGCCGGTTGTGGCGGGCCGCTGACCGGTTGGGCGCCTGGCAGGCCTCCGGCACCGACGTGTTCGCCTACTTCAACAACGACTACGAGGGCCACGCCGTGACCGATGCCCGCTGGCTGCGGGAGCGCCTGGCCGGGTCCCGGGCCGGAACCGCGTCCTGAGCGCCCGGTCGGCGGACAGGGGTCAGGCGCCGTCCCGGCGGGTCGGGCCGACCGGGTCCTCGGCGTCGGGTCCCGCCGGGCGGTCCGTGGTGGCGTAGAAGCGCTCCGAGGCGGTGTCGCGGCCGGAGGCGTCGGCCGGATCGTCGTGCCCGGCGGTCTGCTCCGGATGGTTGACGTGGCGCGCCAGCCAGACCGACGCCGCCACCACCAGCATCACCACCAGGGCCACGAGGAGGCCCTCGGCCCCGCCCATCAGGCCGGAGCCGTCGGGGAGAGGGCGGCGGCCGGCACCGGGGCCGGAGCAGGGGCGGCCGGACGGGGGGCCCGGGCCGCCCAGGGCAGCACCACCGCCACCTCGGGCGGGAGGAACCGGCGTAGGAGCTGGCGCCCGCTGAGCCGGGAGCAGGCCACCTCCACCTCGGCCCCGGCCGCCGAGGCCACAGCCACCAGGCGGGCCACCCGGACCATCTCGGCCGGTACCATGGTGAGGCCGCTCACATCCAGCGTGACCACGGCGTGGCCCACCACCACGGACGACAGCTCCACGCCTCGTCGGGCCCACTCGGCCTCGTCGGCGGCGCCGTCGATGGCCACGTGCAAAGCGGCGCCCCGCGAGATGAGCTGGTCGACCACGGGCCCTCCTGGTGTCGTGCGGGCCTCCCTGCCCGCCCGGCGCAGGAGTGAAACCTCGGCGACCGGCGATCAGGAGGCGCGGCGGACCGCGGCCCGCAGCTCCCGGGCAAAGGCCTCGGGGTCCTCGACCGTCACCGTCACCGCCGGGTGGCGCAGGAGGTTGGACGGCAGCAGGACGGGGACCCGGCGCCGGAAGCGGACGCAGGCCCCGGCCCGGGTGGAGGTGGCGAAGGTGAGGCCCCCGTCGGACAGGGACAGGTGGGGCGGGCCGGCCACCTTGAGCCAGCTGTAGGGCCCGGTGACGGTCACCTCGTCCACGTTGGCCAGGGGCGTGCGCAGCGACCAGGGCCCGAAGCGGACACGGAGGTCCTCCTCCCCCACCACCACCTCGGCGGTTCGGGGCATCACCCCCACCGCCAGGGCCGGCACCACCATGGAGCGCTCGAAGTGGAACGGGAACCGGGTGGTCCGGGGGATCGAGGCCGCCGGCCGGGGCGGGGGCCCGCTCGGCTTGTCCTGTTCGACCTCGGGGTGGTGGCCGGGCCGGTTGGCCTCCGGCACCGGGCCCGCGGACTCGTCCGCACCGCTGCGGGTGCTCGGGGAGCGGGGGGGCATGCGTGTCCTCCGTTGGGTGGGGGTGGTCGGGGTGGTCAGGGCTGGAAGACGACCTTCACGACCCCGTCCTCCTTGGCCTGGAACCGGGCGTAGGCGTCCGGCGCCTCGTCCAGGCCCAGGTGGTGGGTGGCGAAGCCGTCGACCCCGAGCGGGTCGTCGTCGCCTTCCAGGAGCGGCAGGATGTCGTCGACCCAGCGGCGGACGTTGGCCTGGCCCATCCGCAGCTGCACCTGCTTGTCGAACATGGTCAGCATGGGCAGCGGGTCGGCCATGCCGCCGTACACCCCGGTCAGGGAGATGGTGCCGCCCCGCCGCACCGCGTCGATGGCGGTGTGGAGGGCGGCCAGCCGATCCACCCCGGCCGTGGTCATGAGCCGCTCGGCCAGGGCGTCGGGCAGGAGGGACGTGAGCTTGTGGGCCGCGTGAGCGCCCGGGGAGCCGTGCGCCTCCATCCCCACCGCGTCGATGACGGCGTCGGCACCCCGGCCCCCGGTCAGCTCTCGGATGGCCTCGCCGATGTCGTCGTGGTCCTCGAGGCGCAGGGCGGTGACGCCCCGATCCGCCGCCCGGGCCACCCGGTCCCCCTCGACGTCGACGCCGATGACCTGCTCGATGCCGAGGTGGCGGGCCACCCGCGCCGCCATGTCGCCGATGGGGCCCAGGCCCAGCACGACCAGGCTGTCACCCGGGGCCACCCCGGCGTAGGCCACGGCCTGCCAGGCCGTGGGCAGCACGTCCGAGAGGTACAGGTAGCGGTCGTCCGGGGGCCCGTGAGGCACCTTGACCGGGCCGTACTGGGCCTGCGGCACCCGGAGGTACTCGGCCTGGGCTCCGGGGACCTGGCCGTAGAGCTTGGTGTAGCCGAACAGGGCGGCGCCCATCCCGTGCTCGCGGACCTGGGTGGTCTCGCACTGGGTCTGGAGGTCCTGGGTGCACATGGCGCAGGTGCCGCAGGCGATCTGGAAGGGGATCACCACCCGGTCGCCGGGGGCCAGGTGGGTCACCTCCGGCCCCACCGCCTCCACGATGCCCATGGGCTCGTGGCCCAGCACGTCGCCCTCGGTCATGAAGGGGGCCATGACCTCGTAGAGGTGCAGGTCCGACCCGCACAGCCCGCTCGAGGTGATGCGCACGACGGCGTCGGTGGGCTCCTCGATGGTCGGGTCGGGCACCTCCTCGACCCGTACGTCCTTCGGGCCCTGCCAGGTCACTGCTCTCATGGCGCTCCTCCGATCGGTCGAGGCCCGACCGCGACGGCGCGCCCGGGTCCCGCGGGCTGCCCGCGCTCCCCGGCGGCGAAACCGGCCGGCCGCGGGCTGCTCGGCCGGCGGGCCGCTCACCCGCTGGGGGCCGCCCCCTCCATGGGGTCGTCGCCCGCCGGCGGGAGGCCCGGCTCGTCGCCGTCGCCGTCGGTGTCGCCGGACTCCGGCTCGGTCTCGGCGTCGGCCCCGTCGGCCAGGAGCCCATCGCCCTCGGCCGGACCCTGGTCGCGGGTGTCGTCGCCGCGGGACGGCTGGCCGTGGGGATCCATGGGCTGCTCCTATCGGGACCGACGCCGGGGCTCGACGTCGCGTTCGCGGGCGAAGTTGCGGCCCAGCTCCTCGGCGATGCCGCCCTCGGAGCTGGCCTCCTCGGTGATCACCGGCCCGATGGGCTCGCCGTCGGCGCCCAGGCGATCGAGCCGGAGCGGTTCGGCCTCGACCATGACCGCCTCCACCTCCGGCGCCCACCGAGACACCCGCACGACCTGGCCCCGCTGGGCGGCCGAGGGCACGTCCTGGTTCTTCACGGCCATGGCCGGCAGCACGATGACGGCGATGGTGCCGCCCACCGCGCCCCCGCACAGGGCGCAGATGAGCAGCCGGAGCCAGAGGGGGATGTCGTCGGGCAACAGGACAGCCACGGGCAGGGCCACGACCACGCCGATGGCGGTCAGGATCGGGCCGAGCAGGCTGGTGGCCTTGGTGGCCTCCTTCGAGTACAGGATGCCGGCCTGCGGCATCACCATGCTCTCGGTGGCCTCCTCCCGCATCTCGGCCCGCAGCGAGGTGCGCTCGTCCTGCCCGGCGTCGGTGCGGATCTCCTGGTCGCGCACCCCGACGTGGGCCAGCCGGCGGCGGAGGTCCGGCACCCGGTCGGGGGCGTACACACCGAGCAGGGCGTGGGCCGGCGTCTGCTGATCACTCATGGCCGCCCCCTCCCCCGGCCCCCGGGGGGCAACCACATCCCGTCCGGCGCCCGGCGCCCCGGCCGCCTACCGTGGTTTCACCCGCTCGCCCGCCGGGCAGCGGTCCCGCCGGTCCCAGAGGAGGCACGGATGCCGGTCAGCTCGTTCACGTGCGCCGCCGAGGCGTGGACGCCCGTGGGCCACAAGGTGCCGTGGGACCAGAGCCGGCTCCTCCCGGTGGGCCCCATCCACGCCGCCGAGCCCCAGGACGCCACGGCGGTGTGCTCCGGCGACCCGCTGGTGCCGGACAGCTCCGGGCGCAGCTTCGTGCCCTGGGCCCCGGGGACCTGTGAGGGGTGCAGCGCAGCGCTGGCCCCCCGGGCCCAGGAGGCCCCCAGCCCCTGAGCCGGTGCCGGCCCGGCCCGGCCCGGTTTGGCATCGGCGGTCGGGGGGAGCCGCACCCCACCCCCGCCGCCCCCAGGAGGCACCGTGCAGGAGACCGTGCCAGGCCCCCCCGGCGGCCCGTGGACCCAGCCGGCGGCCCGCTACCCGGCCCTGTCGGGCCCGGCCCGCGCCGACGTCGTGGTGGTCGGGGGTGGCATCGCCGGCCTGACCACCGCCGTGCTGCTGGCCCGGGCCGGGGCCCGTGTGCGGGTCCTGGAAGCCGGCGCCGTCGGGCAGGGGACCACCGGGGGCAGCACGGCCAAGGTGACGGCCCTGCAGGCCCGCCGCCTGTCCCATCTGCGCGAGGTGCACGGCGACGCCGTGCTGGCCCCCTACGTGGAGGCCCAGCTGGCCGGCCAGCGCTGGATCGAGGCCCGGGCCGGGGAACGGGACGTGGCCTGCGGCCTGGAGCGCCTGCCGGCCTCCACCTACGTCACCGACCCCGAGCGGGTGGGCTCCATCGACGACGAGGCCGAGGCGGCCCGTCTGGCCGGCCTGCCCGTCGAGGTGGTCGACGACGACCCCGACCTGCCCTTCGCCACCGCCCGGGCCGTGCGCCTGGCCGACCAGCTCCAGGTCGACCCCCGGGCCTGGGTCGCCGACCTGGCCGCCGAGGTGGCGGCCCAGCCCGGGTGCGCCGTGCACGAGGGCAGCCGCGTGGTCGACGTGGCCGCCGGCCACCGCTCGGTGGCCACCGAGGACGGGCGGGTCGAGGCCGGCCACGTGGTCCTGGCCACGCTCCTGCCCATCAGCGACCGGGGGCTGCTCTTCGCCCGCACCGAGCCGACCATGTCCTACGGCCTGGCCCTGGAGGTGGCCGGCTCACGGCCGCCGGTCATGGCCTACGGGGCCGACCGCTCCACCCGCTCGCTGCGCCCGGCCCGGATCGGCGAGGGCCCGGTGCTGCTGGTCGGGGGTGAGGGCCATCCGGTGGGCCGGGGCCGGGGGACCGAGCAGCAGAGCCGGCTGCTGGAGTGGGCCCGGTCCCACTTCGAGGTCACCGCCGTGCGCCACCGGTGGGCCGCCCACGACCTGCAGAGCACCGACCTGCTCCCCTTCGCAGGCCGGGCCGACCGGCTGCCCGGGAGCCCCTGGGTGGCCTCCGGCTTCGGCAAGTGGGGCCTCACCAACGGCACGGCGGCGGCCATGACCATCGCCGGCCGCATCACCGAGCCCTCCGGCGACGGGCGGGCCTGGGACGCGCTCTTCGACCCCCGGCGCTCCCACCCCCTGGCCGGCTACCGCTCGGCCGCCCGGCACAACGCCGGGGTCGCCGCGCAGATGGCCCGGGGGTGGGCCTCGGCCGGCTCGGCCACCACCGCCCGGGGGCCGGAGGTCACCCGCCAGGGCCTGGTCCCGACGGCCGCCGGACCGGGGGGCTGCCGCCTGTCGCTGGCCTGCACCCACCAGCGGGGCATCGTCCGCTGGAACGAGGCCGAGCGCACCTGGGACTGCCCGCTTCACGGCTCGCGCTTCGCCGAGGACGGCTCGGTGGTGGCCGCCCCCGCCCGCCGCCCCCTCCGCCGCGTCGAAGGTCCCTCCGACGGGGACGACGACGGAGCTGGTTGAGGGTCGGCGCGCCGGGGGAGGTGCCCGGTCCCGACCACGAGAGGAGCCCCCATGGACGGCGGCGAGGACAGCGGAGAGATCAAGGAGCCCGACAACAGCACCGTCGACGACTGGCTGGGCCAGGACGTGGCCCGCGACACGGAGGTGGCCGAGCGGGTCGCCCGCGAGAGCGACACCGAGGAGGAGGCCGAGGAGCGCTTCGAACGGGAGGCCTCGGGCGAGGAGCACCACCGCGCCGCCTACCCCCGGCCCGACGACGCCCCCGACGGCGGCCCGGCCTGACCACGCCGCCAGCTCCCCGGCCGCGAGGGCACGAACGGGGGTCATGCGGGCTCAGCCCTTTGCACGGGACCGGCGGTGTGCTTGTGTGGGAGACGGCGTTCAGCACCGAGGGCCTTCCCATCGATCCGGCCATCCCCGAGGCCGGTGGAAGCAGGAAGCATGTCCACGCTGGCCCCCTCGACGTCAGGGACCCCTGACGCCCCTTCGCCCCCCCCTCCCGCGGACGAGGCGGACCTCCGCGCCCTCTGCGCCCGCCGCCGAGACGAGCTTCGCCGCCGCCTCGACACCCTGGCCGATCGCCTCGACGTCGGCCGGGCCTGGCGGACGGTCCCCCTCGGGGACTCGGCCCGCGACCCGCGCCGCACGCCGGGGGTCGACATCGGCACCTGGATCCTCCACGTTCGCTACCAGCGCACGCGCGACGAGGCCGTGCTGGCCGCCCTGGTGGAGGAGTACACGCCCTACGCCACCGCCATCGCCCGCCGCCTGCACCGCGGCGGGGAGCCGAACGAGGACATCCACCAGGTGGCCATGGAGGCTCTGGTGACGTCGCTTTCGCGCTTCGACGTGGCCCGCCGGCGGCCTTTCCCGGCCTACGCCACCCCGACCATCACCGGGGCGGTCAAGCGCCACTACCGGGACCGGGGCTGGAGCATCCGCACCTCTCGGGTGGTGCACGACACCGCCGGCCCCCTCCGGGAGGCCGAGGACCGCCTGGGCCGCACCCTGGGCCGACCCCCCACGCCGTCCGAGCTGGCCGCCGAGATGGGCATCGACGAGGCCACGGTGACCGAGACCCAGCTCGCCACCCGGGCCCGGGCCGTCACCTCGCTCGACCGCCCGGCCGTGGAGGGGGGCCAGCCGCTGGCCGAGTCCATCGGGGCCGCCGACGACGACCTCCTGCGGGCCGAGAACCGGGTGGCGCTGGTCGACGCCCTCTCCGACCTGGACGAACGGGACCGGACCGTGCTCACCCTGTACTACTTCGAGGAGATGTCGCAGCGGCAGATCGCCGAGCGCTACGGCGTCAGCCAGATGCAGGTGTCACGCTGGCTGTCGAGCATCCTCGCCCGGCTGCGACAGCGCCTGGTGGCGGCGTGAGCGAGCGGGGGGCCGCCGGCCGGCCGAGCGGACCAGGACCACGGCGTCGACCCGCTCCGAGCGGGCGCCCCGGGCGGGGTGGGCGGTGAAGTCCTCGGCGCCCTCCACCTCCACCGGCGGGGGGGCCCCGGTGAGGTCGACCTCGTCGCCGGCCAGGAGCCGACGGGCGGCGGCGGCCAGAGCGGCGGCGGGCAGGTCCCGACCCCGGAGGGACGAGAGCGAGCGCCCCACGGCCTGGGCCGCCGGGGTGCCGTAGGCCTCCTCGGCCCCGTGGCTCCAAGCCTGGACCCGCAGGTCGGGGCCGACCACCAGGAGGACGGTGTCGCACCAGCCCAGCACCTGGTCGAGGAGGTCGTGCAGGGCGTCGACCTGGGCCACGCGCTGGCGGACCTCGTCGTTGAGCCGAGCCGCCTCCGCCGCGGCCTCGTCCAGCACCCGCTCGGCCCGCTGCATCTCCTCGACGAGGGCCTGCAGTTCGGCGGCGGCGGGGTCGAGCTCGTCGGCCCCTTCGGTGGCATCCGGTCCCATGGGCCGGCCCTCGCCCGGCGGGGCGCGCCGAAACCGCGACCACCCGGCGGAGGGCTGCGGGGCGTGGGTCCTTGACCCGCCGACCCATCGTCCGTACCGTCCGCGGGGCGAGTTCAACCGGCAGCTCCCGCCCCCCGCCTCCCCCCCGAGCGCCATGAGCCCCCCACCGCCCCGCCTCGTCGTGTCCGTCGACCGGGCCGTCGTGCCCGTGCTGCACCTCGACGGCATCCTCGACCAGCGCACCACCCCCCTCCTCCGGGCCGAGGCCGCCCGGGTCCTGGTCGACCAGCCCCAGGACGTCGTGCTGGAGTGCCGCGGCCTCCTCGACGTGGACGCGGCCGGGCTCCGGACCCTCCTCGACATCCGTCGCCACCTCCCCCACCCCGGGGAGCTGCTGGTGGTCGGGGCGTCGGACACGCTGCGCGAGCTGCTCCGGGTCACCGCCCTGGACCAGAGCGTCCACGTCATCGCCCCCGGCCACGCCGAGGCCGCTGGCGACACCGCGGGCGCCGATCCCACTCGGGTCTGACCCACCTCCGAGCGCGGTGCGTGGCTGTCGGGGGCCGTGGTAAGCGAACCTCGGGGAGGCGTCCGGTTCAAACCGAGAGCCGGGCGCCTCCCTCGGGGTGGCCCGGGGCAGGTCGCAGTGGTCCGGGTGTGACGTCTCCCGGAACTCGGGTGTGAGTCGCGACCGGACGGGGAACGGTTGGGGCCGCTGATGCCCTTCAAACCGCGAGCGGGCCAGCAGAGCGCGTCACCCCACGTCGACCCTGCCCTGTGCTTGCGAAGGAGTGCCCATGACTCCCACGTCCCACCTCGACCTCACCTCCGCCGCCGAGGACGCCGTCGTCGAGCGCACCATCCCCCGGGCTCTGTCCACCGAGTCCGCCAGTCCCCCTCCGGCGTGCGACGCCGACACGTGGCTGCTCCACGTCCGCTTCCAGCGCACCGGCTCCCCCGAGGCCCTGGAGGCGCTGGTGGAGGAGTACCGGGCCATGGCCCTCTCCCTGGCCCGCCGCATGCACCGCGGCGCCGAGCCCCTCGACGACCTCCAGCAGGTGGCGCTGGAGGCGCTGGTGCGCTGCCTGCGGGGCTTCGACTGCAACCAGAGCACCCCCTTCGTCGGCTACGCCACCCCCGCCATCCTGGGCGCCCTCAAGCGCCACTACCGCGACCACGGGTGGAGCCTGCGGGTCCCCCGCCGAGCCCACGAGCTGGCCGCCCCGGCCCGGGACGCCGACGAGCGCCTGACCGCCCAGCTGGGCCGGCGCCCGACCACGGCCGAGACGGCCGCCGCCCTGGGCGTGGACGCCCGGGAGCTGGAGGCGGCCGAGGCCGCTCGCCGAGCCCGGGGCCTGGTGCGCCTGGACGCCCCGGTCCACGTCGAGGACGGTGAGGGCCCCGGCCGGGACGTCCCGGTGCTGGAGGCCGGCTTCGACGAGGCCGAGAGCCACCTGGCCCTGTCCCGGGCGCTGCAGCACCTCGACGAGCGCGAGCGGACGGTGCTGGGCCTCTACTTCTTCGAGGACCTCACGCAGTCCGAGATCGCCCAGCGCTTCGGGGTCAGCCAGATGCAGGTGTCGCGCTGGATCCGGTCGTCCCTGGCCCGGCTGCGCAGCCGGATGGAGGCCGAGGACGGGACCCCCCTGGCCTGCGCCAGCTGAGGCCCGCTCCGGTCGCCCCTCGCCGGCGACGTCGGCGGTGCGGACGCCCTCCCCCGAGCACCCTCACCGCCGACGCCCGCCCGGGAGCACCGGGGTGCGTCCCGACCCGTCGAGCGGGTCGGCGACACCATGCAAGCAGGACGACATTGCCAGGCGTGCGCGACGGGGCCCCGGCCGCACGCGGCCGGGGCCCTCGACTGGTCGGTTCCCGCCCCGGGGCGGGCCGCGTCAGCCGCCGACGGCCTCGGCGGTGGTGTTCACCGAGGTGCGGATCCGGGTCGCTTCCTTCTCGGTCCTGGCCACCAGGATCTTCTCGTCGGTGGTGGCCGCCCGGCCCAGCACGTCCAGGTAGGCCGCACCGGCCTGGTACCGCCCGGCCTCGGACGACCCCATCAACGAGCGGACCATGGTGTAGCGGGAGTACCCGCCGGCCAGCTGCGCGACCCAGTAGCTGGAGGACGGCCCGTCGACGGGCCGGTTGAGGGTGACCTGGTAGGCCTTGGCCACGAAGGCCGTGTCGGTGTAGGCGTCGAAGGTGGAGGCGCTCATCATCTTGGCCACCAGGACGGTGTAGTCCCAGCCCGGCTTGGTCAGCTCCCCGGCCCAGAAGGCCAGGGCGCCGGCGTCCGGTGACCAGCCGAAGACGGCCTGGTAGGCCCGGCGCACGGTCTGCTTCCGGCCGTCCAGGGAGGCCGTCAGGGAGGCCGAGAACGACCGGGTGCTGACCGTCCGGCCCTGCAACTTGGGCCGCCAGTGGTCCTTGGCTGCGGCGTCGGCCGAGAAGCCGAGCAGGGCGTCGTAGCTCCGGTCGATGTAGTTGTTGAGGTGGGTCGAGGCGTAGGTGCGCAGGTCGACGGCCAGCAGCCGGATCTCACCGGTGAAGATCACACCCAGGCGGTGGAAGTAGCTGACCATCAGGACCCCGTCCGAGGACAGCTCGGGGTGCTGGGTCCACGCGTAGTCGCCGAAGGAGCCGTCGTCGTAGTACGGCAGGCCGGTCACGAACTGCTGCGGCGCCGACCACGGTCCCCAGGGGTTGTCGGCGGTCCGGAAGCGGGACGTGTGGCCGATGCCGTCCAGGGCCAGGTACTTGCCCAGGGTGGCGTTCCACGCCACGTCGGCGCCCCCCAGGATCCCGGGGAACACGGTGACGGTCTGGTTGGGGTCCGAGCTCCACCCCGAGCCGTCCCAGTACCGGTAGGCGCCCCGGGTGCCGGCGTCGCTCAGGAGCACCCGGGCCACGCCCACCGGGCTGCCCTGGGCCGGGTCGGGGAGCGAAGGCCGCCGGGGGCAGTAGTCCTTCTCGGCCTCGGGGGAGGTGAGGTCGGCGTAGGTGTAGAGGTAGCCGTCCTGGGCCGCGAACTGCGCCGACCACTGGCAGTCCTCCCCGCCGAAGAGCAGGGTGGCGCGCCGGTCGGCCCGCAGGTCGTTGTTGTCGAGGTCGGCGGCGCTGATGTCGGCGATGCCCACCCCCCGTGAGCCGCTCTCGAAGACGCCGTTCACCGTCTTGCCCCGCAGGAAGAAGATCATGGCGTCCTGGGTCCCGCCCGGGATCACGGCCGAGGGCCAGGTGATGTAGCGGGTCCCGGCCTGCCCGGCGTGCTGGGCGTTGAAGCTCTCCTCGGCCGCCGTGTACGGGACGAGCAGGTCGGCGGGCCCCCCGGTCGAGTCCAGCGGCTCGGTCAGCGGGTAGTAGCCGGGGCCGTTGACGGCCCCGGTGTTCGAGAGGCCGGACTTCCCGTCGGCGTTGGCGGGGTTCATGATCGTGTCGCCGAAGGTCCACAGGGATCGGCCGTCGACCAGGCCCGACTCCAGGCCGTCCCGGCTCAGCACGTTGCCGGGCTGGCCCAGCACGCCGAGGTCGTAGGCCGGGTAGGCGTCGTTGGCGGGGTTGCCCGACACCGTCGGGGGCAGCAGGCGGAGGCCGCCCGACACCGGCCCCCCCAGTGGCCCGGCGGGCACCGGCCCGCTGCCGGACGCCACCAGCACGAGGGTGACGATGAGGGTGATGGCCGATCCGCCGGCACGTCTGTGAACGCGCACAGTTTCCTCCCTGAGGTCCCGCCACGAGCAGGGCACCCGCCGCGGGGCGGGGTCTACGTCAGCGAACATTGCTGAACTTGCGCGACGGCAAGGACCGAGGCCCGAGCGGCCGCCGTCAGGGCCGGAGCTCAGCGGCGGCCAAGGGCCCGGGGCGCACCAGGTCGAGGAACAGCAGCACGCCCAGGGCGGCCAGCGCCCCCTCCAGAGCCCGGCGGAAGTAGTGGGCCATCGACGCCGCCACGTCGTCCGGCAACGGCACCCCCAACACCGACCGCAGCGGCCCCTCGGCGCTGCACACCAGGGCCAGGGCCAACAGGCCGGCGTAGACGGCGGCCCGGGCCGCGGCCCCCCGGGGTGCCACCGCCCACCGGCCGTCGTCGCCCCGGTGGAGCCCGTGCACCTGGTCGAGGACCAGCACCACCAGCAGCACGTTGACGAACGACTCCACCTGGAGGTCCCAGAACACCGCCAGGGACGAGCCCACGTCGTCACCGAGGACGGCCCGCCAGGCATCGTGGGTGCCGGCCCACCCCGAGAGCGGCATGCAGGCCAGGAGCACGGCCACGAACAGGCCCCGGCGGGCCCGAACGCTCACCCTCGGGCCGCGGGGGCGTCGTCGGGGCGGGAGCGGTGCCGCAGCACGACGTCCAGGTAGAGGGCGATGGCGATGACGGAGATGGGCGCCTCGACGTTGGTGCGGACGAAGGAGTAGAGGTCGGCCCCGGTGTCGTCGCCCAGCAGCGAGGTGAGGGCGTCCTCGAACCAGCTCTGGCACATGACCACCACGGCCAGGAGGGTGCCGCCGTAGAACAGCGTGCGGGCCAGCACGGGCCGCATGGGCACTCCTCCTCGTCCGGTGGCGGACCGGTTCCGCACCCGGCCCGGGAGCCTAGGTGGCGGTGTGCCGACCGCCCGTCGCCGGCGGGGCACCCAGGTCGGCGTTGAGGTTCCCGGTCCGGAACCCCTCCAGGTCCAGCGTGACCCGGCGGTAGCCGGCGGCCCGCACCGCGTCGACCACCGGGCCCCGGGCCCCGACGACGGCCCCCAGGCGGTCGAGGGGCACCTCGACCCGGGCGGTGGCCCCGTGGTGGCGCACCCGCACCTCGGCGAAGCCCAGAGCGCGGAGGGCGGCCTCGGCCCGCCCCACGCGATCCAGGGCCCCCACCGTGACCGGCGTGCCGTAGGGCAGGCGCGACGAGAGGCACGGCGCCGCCGGCCGGTCCCAGGTGCGCAGGCCCAGGGCCCGGGACGCGGCCCGGACCATGGCCTTGGTGAAGCCGGCCTCGACCAGGGGGAAGGCAGCCCCGGCCTCGGCCGCGGCCTGCTGGCCCGGGCGGTGGTCGGCCAGGTCGTCGACGTTGACCCCCAGCACCACCGTGGCCCGCCGCGCCACGGCCAGGGGGGCCAGTTCGTCCATCAGCGCCGTCTTGCACCACCGGCACCGGTCGCCGTCGTTGGCGACGTAGCGGGGGTCCTCCATCTCCGCGGTGGGCCGGGCCTCCCAGGCCAGACCCCACTCGGCGGCCAGCTCCCGGCAGTGGGCCAGCTCGTCGGGGGCCAGCGACGGCGACACCGCGGTGGCGGCCAGGGCCCGGGTCCCGAGGGTGGCGTGGGCCACCCAGGCCAGCAGGGCCGAGTCCACGCCCCCGCTGAAGGCCACGACCACCGCGCCCAGATCGCCCAGGCCCGACCGGAGGGCGGCCAACGGCACCCCCAGGTCGGCCGGGAGGGCGGCGCCGGCCGGATCGAGGGGGGCGTCCGTCGGGGGCACGGCGCCGGGAGGCATGGGGCCAGTGTGGCCCAGACGGGGGGCGGGCGACCCCACGAAACGGTCCCCGGCCGCCCGCCCCGGCGCCGGTGGTGGCCGAGATCGTGGGACATCTGTCATTGCCGCCACGGCGGGGATGGGTCACCATCACCCCGTGCCCGCTCCCCGCCCGGTGGTCGTCGTGGCCTACGACGCTCTCAACTCCCTGGACCTGTCGGGCCCCGTCGAGGTGTTCCACACCGCCGGCGGCTACGACCTCACCATCGCCGCCCCCCACCCCGGGCCGGTCACCTCCACCAGCGGGCTCCGGGTGGCGGTGGACACCACCCTGGCCGAGGTCTGCGGGCCCATCGACACCCTGCTGGTGGTGGGGGGCGAGGGCGCCCGGGCCGCGGTGGCCGACCCCGACGTGGTGGCCGCCGTCCGGCGCCTCTCGGGCCGGGCCCGGCGCACCGCCTCGGTGTGCTCGGGCGCCTTCGTCCTGGCCGCCGCCGGCCTCCTGGACGGGCGGCGGGCCACCACCCACTGGTCGGTGTGCGACCTGCTGGCCGCCACCTTCCCCGCCGTGGACGTGGCCGCCGACCCCATCTACGTCCGGGACGGCGACATCTGGACCTCGGCCGGCGTCACCGCCGGGATGGACCTGGCCCTGGCCCTGGTGGAGGACGACCGGGGCCGTGACGTGGCCCTGGCCGTGGCCCGCCAGCTCGTCCTGTTCCTGCACCGGCCCGGGAACCAGCGCCAGTTCTCGGCCCAGCTCGACGCGCAGCTGGCCGACCGCGACGCGCTCCGCGACCTGCAGGCCCACATCGTCGACCACCCCGAGGACGACCTCACGGTGGCCGCCCTGGCCCGCCGGGCCGGCCTGAGCGAGCGCCACCTGGCCCGCTGCTTCACCGACGAGGTGGGGGTCACCCCGGCGCGCTACGTGGAGCGGGCCCGGGTCGAGGCCGCCCGCCGGCGGCTGGAGGACACCGACGACGCGGTCGCGGTGGTCGCCGCCACCTGCGGCTTCGGCACCGCCGAGACCCTGCGCCGCACCTTCCTCCGCGCCGTCCGCACCACCCCCACCGAGTACCGGCGGCGGTTCCGCACCGCCTCGGCCTGACCCAGGAGACATCCCATGGACATCGCCATCCTGCTCTACGACGGCTTCACCGCCCTCGACGCCGTCGGCCCCTACGAGGTGCTGGTCCGGGTGCCCGGGGCCACCGTCACCTTCGTGGCCACCGAGGCCGGGCCGATCCGCACCGACACCCGCCGCCTGGAGGTCACCGCCGACGCCGCCCTGGCCGACCTGGCCTCCCCCGACATCGTGGTCGTGCCCGGTGGGCCCGGCCAGGAGGACCACATGGGCGACGAGGCCGTCCTGGGCTGGCTGCGGGCCGCGGATGCCACCGCCCGGTGGACCACGTCGGTGTGCACCGGCTCGCTCCTCCTGGCTGCCGCCGGCCTCCTGGAGGGCAAGCGGGCCACCTCCCACTGGTTGGCCGTGGACCGCCTGGCCGACTTCGGGGCCGTCCCCACCGCCGAGCGGGTGGTAGTCGAGGGCCGCACCATCACCGCGGCCGGGGTCAGCGCCGGCATCGACATGGCCCTCCACCTGGTGGCGGCCGAGGCCGGTGACGTGGTGGCGCAGGCCATCCAGCTCGGCATCGAGTACGACCCCCAGCCCCCCTTCGCAGCCGGCTCCCCCACCACCGCCCCGGCCGAGATCACCGACTTCCTCCGGGCCAACAGCCGCCACGTGCTGGAACGGAGCTGACCGCCGCTGGGCCGCCGGGGGCCCCGGCGGCCAGGATGGGCGCCGTGGACGAGGGTGCCCTCCGGGACCTCCTGGTCGCGGTGCGTGACGGCGAGGTCACGGCCGACGACGCCGTGGCCCGGCTCCGCCGGCTCCCGTTCGCCGACCTGGGCTTCGCCCGGGTCGACCACCACCGCACCCTGCGCACCGGGCTGCCCGAGGCGGTGTACGGCCCGGGCAAGACCCCCGAGCAGTGCGCCGCCCTGGTGGGCGAGCTGCTGGCCGGCGGCGACGGGCCGGTGCTGCTGACCCGGGCCGACGGCGCCCAGGCCGACGCGGCCCTGACCGCCCACCCCGGTGGGGTGGTGACCGGCGACCGGCACCGCCTGGTGGCCTGGCGCCCGGTCCCGCCCCGGGCCGCCCACGTGGTGGTGGTGGCGGCCGGCACCGCCGACCTGCCGGTGGCCGACGAGTGCGCGGCCACGCTCACCGCCCTGGGCCTCCCCCCCGACCGCCTCACCGACGTGGGCGTGGCCGGGGTGCACCGCCTGCTGGCCGACGCCGACCGGCTGGCCGTGGCCGACGCCGTGGTGGTGGTGGCCGGCATGGAGGGGGCGCTGGCCAGCGTGGTCGGCGGCCTGGCCCCGGCCCCGGTGGTGGCCGTGCCCACCAGCGTGGGCTACGGCGCCGCCCTGGAGGGGGTGACCGCCCTGCTGGCCATGCTGTCGTCGTGCGCGGCGGGCGTCACCGTGGTGGGCATCGACAACGGGTACGGGGCGGCGTGCGCCGTGCGCCGCCTCCTGGGCCCGGTGTTGGCCCGTGGCTGAGGACCGCCCCGGCGCCGACGGCCTGGACGGCTCGGGCGGGGAGCGCACCGTGGCCTGGTTCCACTGCTTCGCCGGGGTGGCCGGCGACATGGCCCTGGGGGCCCTGGTCGACGCCGGGGCCGACCTGGCCGAGGTCGAGGCCCTCGTCCGCCGCCTGCCCGTCGAGGGCTGGACCCTGGAGGCCGAGCCCGTCCTGCGGGGTGGGGTGGCCGCCACCCAGGTCCACGTCCGGCTCCCGGCCGCCGAGCACCACCACCGCACCTGGGGCACCGTTCGGGCCCTGCTGGAGGGGGCCGGCCTGCCGGAGCGGGTCCGCACCCGGGCCACCGCCACCTTCGCCGTCCTGGCCCGGGCCGAGGGGGCGCTCCACCGGATGCCCCCCGAGGACGTCCACTTCCACGAGGTGGGCGCGGTCGACGCCCTGGTCGACGTGGTGGGCACCTGCGCGGCCCTGGAGGTGCTGGGCGTGGACGACGTGGCCTGCTCGCCGGTGGCCGTGGGCCGGGGCACCGTCCGGGCCGCCCACGGCACCCTGCCCAACCCGGCCCCGGCCGTGGTGCGGATCCTGGCCGAGGCGGGGGCGCCGGTCCACGGCGTGGACTCCCCGGTCGAGCTGACCACCCCCACCGGGGCGGCCCTCATGGCCGCCCTGGCCTCGACCTTCGGGCCCGTCCCCGCCCTGGCCCTGCGGGCCACCGGCTTCGGGGCCGGCACCGCGGACCCCGACGGCACGGTCAACGCCACCCAGGTGGTGATCGGCCGGGCCGCCCCCACCGGCCCGGCCACCGGGGCCGGCCAGCCCGTGGTGGTGGTGGAGGCCACCCTGGACGACGCCACCGGCGAGGTGCTGGGAGCGGCGGTGCCCGCCCTGCTGGCCGCCGGGGCCCATGACGCCTGGATCACCCCGGTGGTCATGAAGAAGGGCCGGCCCGGCCACGTCGTCTCCGCCCTGGCCGACGAGGGCCGGGCCGCGGCGGTGGCCGAGGCTCTGCGGTCCGCCACCGGCAGCCTCGGGGTCCGGGCCGCCACCCACCGGCGCTGGCCGGCCCAGCGGGCCACCGCCGAGGTCGAGGTGGACGGCCACCGGGTGCGGGTCAAGGTCTCCCCGGTGCGGGCCAAGGCCGAGCACGACGACGTGGTGGCCGCGGCCGCGGCGCTCGGGCTCTCACCGGTCGAGGTGGCGGCCCGGGCCGAAGCCGCCTGGTGGTCCTCCCACCCCTGACCCCACCAACTTCGGACCGGAGTCCGCCCCGGTCGTCTCTGGTCCGAGGTTCGGGGCGATGGTGGCGGGTCAGGGCTCCCAGGGGCAGTGGCGGCAACCGGATCCGCAGCACTCACCCCGGGCGGCCAGGGTGTCGGCGGTCAGCACCTGGTAGCCGGTGGCCGGGTCGACGTACGCCGGTTCGCCGGTGGCCAGGGCCGCCGTGTGCCGGTCCAGGATCTCGACCCGTCGGGGGTGGTCGGGGGCCAGGCGGGCCGGGCTGGGCATGTCTCGCCACCCGGGGCGACGATGACCACCGGCCCGGGCGGGGCCCGCCCCCCCGCCGGCGGGGGGCTCGCCGGCCGGCCCGGTCATCGCCGGAACCGGGACACGACCTCGACGTGGGAGGTCTGGGGGAACAGGTCCAGCGCCTCGCTCCCCTCCCACCGGTAGCCGGCCGCCACCAGCAGGCCCACGTCGCGTCCCAGGGCCCCGGGGTCGCAGCTGACCAGGACCACGGTGTCGGCCCCGGTGGACACGACCCGGTCGACACCGGCCCGCCCCAGCCCGGCCCGGGGCGGGTCGGCCACCACCACGTCGGCCCGGCTCGGCCGCCAGCGGTCCAGGCGGCTGCGGACCAGGCGCACGTCCCGGTCGGCCAGGTTGTGCCGGGCGTCGGCCACGGCCGAGGCCGAGGGCTCCACCGCCACCACCTGCGCCCCGTCCGGGGCCACCGTGCCGGCGAAGAGCCCGACCCCGGCGCACAGGTCGACCACCGACCGGGCCCGGGGGGCCAGCTCGCCCACCGCGGCACCGACCGCGACGACCAGGGCGTCGGCCCCCTCGGGCGAGGTCTGGAAGAACGACCGGGCCGAGACCCGCCAGCGGCGCCCGGCGGCCTCCTCGTGGATCCAGGCCCGGCGGCCGGCGGCCAGCTCGTCGGCCCCCACCACCAGGACGTCGCCGGGGACGGCCACCCCCTCGGCCGTCGGGCTGGCCAGCACCATGCGCTCGCCGGTGCGGGCCCCGACCCGGACCACCACCTCGTCGGCCCCGCCGAAGCGGCCCTCGACCAGGAGCTCCTCGGCCGCCGGGTGGCTGGCCAGGCACGACCCGACCACGATCGGGTGGTGGGAGCCCCGGCGACGGAACCCGGCCCGCCCACCGGCCACCACGGCCCGGACGGTGGTGCGCGCCGCGGCGGCGGGCAGGGCGGGCCCGGCGGTGACCACCGGGTCGGCCAGGCCCCCGATGCGGGCCAGGGCGTCGGCCACCACCTCCCGGCGCAGGGCCCGCTGGGCCCCGTCGGCCACGTGCTGCCAGTCGCACCCGCCACACCCGTCGGCCACGTGGGGGCACGGCGGCGGCCGTCGATCCGGCGAGGCCTGGACCACGTCCAGCAGCCGGGCCCGGGCGTGACGGGGCCGCTCCTCGACCACCTCGGCCCGCACCCGCTCGCCGGGCAGGGCCCCGGCCACGAACACCACCCGGCCGCCCCCGTCGCGCCCCACGCCCTCGCCCCCACCGGCGATGCCGTCGACGCGGACCTCGATGGTGTCGCCGGCCATGGCCCGAGGCTATGGCCGCCCCGCCTGGCGGCCCCCTTCCACGGGCGCGGCCCCACCCCTGGTGGTGCCGGCGGAGGGAGTCGAACCCTCACTGTCCAGGGCCTAGACCTGGTCCCTCTGCCAGTTGGGGTACGCCGGCCGGCGGCCCGAGGATAGGGGTCGGGCGCGGGCGTGGCTGCGTGGGGGGTGCGGGAGCGGCCGCTAGCCTCCGGCCCCATGGCTCCGCCTCAGATCTCCGTGCCCCCCGTCGCCCAGTCCGGTGGGGGCTTCGACCCGCAGAGCGAGGTCTACAACCGCCTCCTGCGCAACCGCATCGTGTTCCTCGGGTCCGAGGTCAACGACACCATCGCCAACCTCATCACCGCCCAGCTCCTGTACCTGGAGAGCGAGGACGCCGACAAGGACGTCTGGCTCTACATCAACTCCCCCGGCGGGTCGGTGACGGCCGGCATGGCCATCTACGACACCATGCAGCTCATCGCCCCCGAGGTCGGCACCATCTGCATGGGCCTGGCCGCCTCCATGGGCCAGTTCCTGCTCTCGGCCGGGGCCAAGGGCAAGCGCTTCGCCCTCCCCCACGCCCGGGTGATGATGCACCAGCCCTCCGGCGGCTTCCAGGGCCAGGCCTCCGACATCCAGATCCAGGCCGAGCAGATCCTCTACGTGAAGCGGCTGATGGCCCAGCGCATCGCCGAGCACACCGGGCAGAGCGTCGAGCAGGTCGAGGCCGACTCCGAGCGCGACCGCTGGTTCACGGCCGAGGAGGCCAAGGCCTACGGCATCGTCGACCAGGTCGTGAGCCGGCGCCAGGAGATGGCCGACACCTGACCGGGCTCAGCCGCCGTCCCCGGTGCCGGGGGCAGTGGTGGTGTCGTCCCCACCCTCGGTCGTCGAGCCGCCCGTGTCCGGCTCGGTGGCCGGCCGGGAGTCCTGGCCGAAGCCGGTGAGGTCGCACTCGGCCTCGGCGTCGGCGGCCACCCGGCTGCCGGCCTGGGCCAGGCCCGACAGCTCGTCGGTCTCGGCCAGGATGTCCTGGCGGGCCCCGGGCAGGTCGCCGGGGTTGTCGCGCACCGCCTCCAACACCAGCTCGACGCCCTGGCGCAGCCGGGCCACGTCGGCCTTGATCCGCCCGGGGGCCTCGGCCTCCAGGGCCCGGAACTCGGCCAGGGCCTCCTCGATGCTGCTCTCCAGCCCGCCCGGGTCGCTGGCGTCGAGGGAGGACAGGATCTGCTGCACGTCGGGCACCGAGGCGATGCGGTCGCAGTAGGCGTCCTGGTCGCCCTCGTCGGTGCAGGCCGCCGGCCCCAGGGTCAGCGCCCCGGCCACGGCCACCGCCAGCAGACGGGCCCTCACGCCGCCCCCGCCCGGGCCGCCTCGGCCCGGGCCCGCAGGTCGGCCACGGCGTGGCCCAGGCCCTCGGGATCGCGGTACAGGGCGCTGCCGGCCACCAGGACGTTGGCCCCGGCGGCGGCGGCGCCGGCGATGGTGTCGGGGCCGATGCCCCCGTCCACCTCGATGTCGACGTCGAGGCCGCCCGCGGTGACCAGGGCCCGGATCTCGGCCACCTTGGGCTCCATGGTGCCGATGTAGGCCTGGCCCCCGAAGCCCGGGTTCACGGTCATCACCAGCACCATGTCGACCAGGTCGAGCACGTGGACCACCGCCGTGGCCGGGGTGGAGGGGTTGAGGGCCACCGCCGGGGACGCCCCCATCTCCCGCACCGCGCCCAGGGTGCGGTGCAGGTGGCGGGTCGCCTCGGCGTGGACGATGAGCACCTCGCACCCGGCGTCCACGTAGCGGGAGGCCAGCTCCTCGGGGGCCTCGACCATCAGGTGGGCCTCGAAGGGGATCTCGACGTGCTTCCGGCAGGCGGCGATGACGTCGGGGCCGAAGGTGAGGTTGGGGACGAAGCGGCCGTCCATCACGTCCCACTGGATGCGGTCGACGCCGGCGTCGGCCAGGGCGACGCACTCCTCCCCGAGCCGGCTGAAGTCGGCCGGCAGCACCGACGGGACGATCGAGACGGGACGGGGCTCAGCCGGGTCGGTCACACCGGCATGGTAGGCGCCGCCCCCGGGCCCACCGCCCGTCCCCCGGCCACCCGGTCAGGCCGCCCCGGCGGCCAGGGTGGGCCCCAGCCAGCTCGTCCACAGCCAGGCGGCCCCGGCCGCCGACCAGTGCTGGCCGTCCTCGGGCCGCGGGTCGCCCACGCCGTCCACGGCCCGGGGCCGGTCCCCGGCGCAGACCGCGGCGGCCGGGTCGACGACGAAGGTGCCGGCCGCCGCCGTCTCCTCGGCCACCGGGGCCACCACCTCGTCGCGGTACCAGGCCTGGGCCCGCCGGTCCTCCTCGTCGGGACCGCAGGGGTCGACCCACAGGCCCACCGGCACCCCGGTGGCGCCCAGGCGCTGGACCCGGGCCCGGAGGGCGTCGCGCACCACCTGGGTCCAGGCCGGGTCACCGGGGCCCACGGGCCGGCCGTCGCGCACGTGCTCGGAGCGCTCCCACGCCCCGGTGACCAGCAGGATCACGTCGGGCCCGGCGGCCAGGCCGGCCGCGTCGCCGGCCTCGATGGGCTCCACGCAGCCGTCGTAGGTGGCCGGCACGCCCAGGGCCACCGCCTCCGGGGGCCGGTCCCCGGTGGTGAGCAGGCCGCAGCCGACCAGAGCCCGGTTGTCGACGGAGCGCACCCCCGGGAGGGCGGCCGGCAGGTCCTTGCCGATGGTGTAGCCCACGCTGTCGCCCACCAGCATGACCGCCACCGGGGCGGCGCCGGCCGGGACGGTGGCGGTGGCCGGGGGCGGCGCCTCGGTGGAGGGCGGGGGGCCGGTGGTGGACGGGGTCGTGGGGGCCTCGGTGGAGGGCGGGGCGGTGGTGGTCGAGTCGGCCGTCGAGACGGCCGTCGAGCCCGTCGAGGGCAAGGGGTCGGCCGACGGGTCGTCCCCGCCGCAGGCGGACACGAGCACCGCGGCGCCGACGAGGACGGCCACCAGGCGGGCACGGGCGGGGATCGAACGGGTCACGGCACCTCCAGCGCGGCCCCGGCCGGTGCCGAGGCGCCCCCAGGCAAGCACACCGGGCGAGACTGGCCCGGTGCGCGCCACCGACCTGCCCACGCCCTGCCTCGTCGTGGACGGCGCCGCCCTGGCCGCCAACGTGGCCACCATGGCCGCGGCCCGGCCCGGGCGGGCGCTGCGCCCCCACGTGAAGGCGTTCAAGTCCACCGGCCTGGCCCGGGAGCTGGCCGCCGCCGGCCACGACGTCTTCTGCTGCGCCACCCCGGCCGAGGTGGTGGGCATGGCCTCGGTGGGCCTGGGGGCCGACCTGCTGCTGGCCAACGAGGTGGTCGACCGGCGCCGCCTGGCCCGCATGGTGGGGGCGACCGTCGGCTCCCGGGTGACCGTGGCCGTCGACTCCGAGGAGACGATCGCGGCCGCCGCGGCCGCCGGGGTGCGCGAAGTGCTGGTCGACGTGGAGGTGGGCCTGCCCCGCTGCGGCTGCCCGGCCGCCGAAGCCGGGGGCCTGGCCGGGACGGCCCGGGCCGCGGGGCTCGCGGTGCGGGGGGTGATGGGCTACGAGGGCCACCTGATGATGGAGACCGAGGCCAAGGCGGCCAAGGTCGAGGCGGCCATGGCCATGCTGCTGGCCGCCCACGCCGAGGTGGGGGGCGACGTGGTCTCCGGCGGCGGCACCGGGACCTGGGACCTCAACCGGTGGGTCACCGAGCTCCAGGCCGGCTCGTACACCCTCATGGACGGCGACTACGCAAGGCTGGGCACGCCGTTCCGGCCTGCCCTGTCGGTGCTGGCCACCGTGGTGTCGGTCAACCGGGCCAGGGGGTGGGCCGTGGCCGACGCCGGGCTCAAGGCCCTGGCCACCGACCACGGCCCGCCCACCGTCGAGGGGGCCACGGTGTGGTTCTGCTCCGACGAGCACACCACCTTCGCCCCGGCCGACGGGGCTCCCCTGCCCGCGGTGGGTGACCGGGTGGCCCTGCGCCCGGGCCACGTGGACCCCACCGTGGCCCTCCACGACCGCCTCCACGTCCTGGACGGCGACGAGGTGGCCGACGTCTGGCCCGTGGACCTCCGGGGCTGGGACCCCGTCGTGCCCTGAGCCCCGGCCTAGGGCTCGGCCACCAGCAGGGCGGCCAGGGCCCGCACGGCCCGGCCCCGGTGGCTGATGGCGTCCTTCTCGGCCGGGGTGAGCTGGGCCATGGTGAGGCCCCGGCCGCCGGCGGGCCGGAAGACGGGGTCGTAGCCGAAGCCGCCGGTGCCCTCGGGGGCCTCGGCGATGGTGCCCTCCACGGTGCCGGCCGCCACCAGCTCCCGGCCGTCGGGCCAGCGCGCCAGGGCCACGGTGCGGAAGCGGGCGGTGCGGCTGGCCCGCCGCACGGCGGCCATCTCGGCCAGCACCTTGGCCACGTTGCGGCCGGCGTCGCCGTCGTCGCCGGCGTAGCGGGCCGAGCGGACGCCGGGCCGGCCGCCCAGGGCGTCGACCTCCAGGCCGGTGTCGTCGGCCAGGGCGGGCAGGCCGGTGGCCGCGGCCAGGGCCACCGCCTTCAACCGGGCGTTGCCCTCCAAGGTGTCGGCGTCCTCCACCACCTCCGGCACCTCCGGGGGCCGGGGCCGCAGGTCCACGTCGAGGCCGGCGGCGGCCAGGATCGACCGGATCTCGGTGGCCTTGTGGGGGTTGGCGGTGGCCAGGACCAGGCGCAGGGGGCCGCTCACCGGAGGGCGGGGGCCTCGGCCACGGTGGCGAGCTGGAGCCCGGCCAGGGTGGCGATCCCGCCCTGGGCCAGGTCGAGCAGGGCATCGAGCTGGGCCCGGTCGAAGGGGGCGCCCTCGGCCGTGCCCTGCACCTCCACCAGCTTGTCGCCGGCCATGACCACGTTCATGTCCACCCCGGCCCGGACGTCCTCCACGTAGGGCAGGTCGAGCATCGGGGTGCCGTCGATGATCCCCACCGAGATGGCGGTGCACGTGGTGGTCAGCGGGTGGGCCTTGGCCGCCCCGGCCGCCACCAGGCGGGAGCAGGCGTCGTGGAGGGCGACCCACGCCCCGCAGATCGAGGCCGTGCGGGTGCCGCCGTCGGCCTGGAGCACGTCGCAGTCGACGGTCACCATGCGCTCGCCCAGCGCCTTCATGTCGCACACGGCCCGCAGCGACCGGCCGATGAGGCGCTGGATCTCCTGCGTCCGCCCCGACGGCTTTCCGTCCTTCACCTCGCGGCGGATCCGCTCGGCCGACGCCCCGGGGAGCATCGAGTACTCGGCCGTCACCCAGCCGGTGCCCCGGCCCCGCATCCACCGGGGCACGTCCTCGTCGACCGACGCCGTGCACAGCACGGTGGTGCGGCCGAACCGCACCAGGGCCGAGCCGGCGGCGGCGTCGGTGTAGTCGCGTTCGAAGGTGACGGGGCGGAGGTCGTCGGGCTGGCGGCCGTCGTGGCGCATGAGGTCTCCCGGGAGGCGAGGGGGGCCAGCGTGGGCCACCGGGCCGCCGGCGGCAAGCTCGGGCTCAGCCCCAGGCCACGTGCTCCACGGTGGCCACCTCGGGGCCGAGGAGCCGGGCTCCCAGCCGCCGGAACCACTCGACGTCGCCGGAGGACAGGAAGCGGCGGGTGGGCGGCCCGGCGGCGGGGCTCCGGGGGGCCGGGCCGGCGCCGGACCGGAGCAGGGCCCGCACCTCGAACGCCGTCTCGTCGGCCGAGGAGACCAGCACCACGTCCCGCCCGGCCACGTCGCTGATGGTGCGGGCCAGGTACGGGTAGTGGGTGCAGCCCAGCAGCAGGCTGTCGACCCCGGCCTCGACCACCGGGGCCAGCAACCGCTGGGCCAGCACGTGGACCTGATCGCTGCGGGTCTCGTCCCGCTCCACGAGCTCCACGAAGCCCGGGCAGGCGGCGCAGGTCAGCTCGACCGGGGCCCCGGCCGAGGCGGCGGCCACGGCCCGCTGGTAGGCCCCCGAGCCGATGGTCCCCACCGTGCCGATCACCCCGACCCGGCCCGAGCGGGTGGCCGCCACCACGGCCCGGGCCCCGGGGTCGATCACCCCGACCACGGGGACGCCGGCGGTGCGCTGCAGCTCGTCGAGGGCGGCCGCGGCGGCGGTGTTGCAGGCGACGACGACCAGCTTGGCCCGGTGCTCCTCGACCAGGTAGCGGGTGATCTGGTGGGCGAAGCCGGCCACCTCCCCCTGGGGCCGGGGCCCGTACGGGTAGCGCCCGGTGTCGCCCACGTAGACGACGTGCTCGTCGGGCAGGAGGTCGATGACGGCCCGGGCCACGGTCAGGCCGCCGAAGCCGCTGTCGAACAGGGCGATCGGCCGGTCGTCGGCGGCCGCCACCGTCAGCTGGGCAGGCACTCGCGCCGGACCGCCGCCTCCATGGCCTCGGCCAGGATCCGGCTGCCGGCGTCGGTGGGGTGCACCCGGTCGGTGGAGATCAGGTCGGAGCTGGGGTCCGGCCCCTCCGGGGCGTCGACCACGTCACGCCAGGCCGGCGAGAGGTGGATGGTCGACACCGGCCGGGTGAGCTCCTCCAGCCTGGTGTTGTAGGCCTCCATCGAGGCCCGGTCGTAGTCGCCCTTGACCGGCACCAGCATCCACACCGCGCAGGGCGCCCGGGTGGCCACCTCGACCATGAGCTGCAGCCCGGCCTCGGGGTCGGCCAGCTGCAGGATGTCGTTGTAGCCGGTCAGCAGCACCAGGGCGTCGGGCCCGTCGGCCAGCAGGTCCTCGGCCACCGGGACCAGCTGGTCGGTGCGGAAGCCGGGCCGGGCCTGGACGTCGAAGCGATCGGCCCAGTCGAAGCGCTCCTGGAGCACCCCGGCCGACAGGTAGGTGACCGAGTCCCCCACCGCGGCCACGTGGGTGCCCCCCCGGTCGTCGGTCACCACCAGGACCGCCACCGCCACCACGATGGCGGCGACGACCACGGCGAGGACCCAGCCGCCCACGCCGCGCCGCGGAGGAGACGAGGACGGCGAGGCCACCCCCCGATCTCTAGCAGAGCGGACCCGGCCGGGGCCGGAGGCCGCCGGCCGGTGTCGGCCCGGGTCAGAAGTAGATGATCGACTCGGCCTTGGCCTCGGCGGCGTCCAGGTCGTCGGTGTAGGCCCCGGTGGAGAGGTACTTCCAGCCGCCGTCGCACACGATGAAGACGATGGTCCCCTCGTCGATGCGCTCGGCCACCTTGGCCGCGCCGGCCAGCGCCGCCCCCGAGGAGATGCCGGCGAACAGGCCGGCCTCGGCCACCAGCCGGCGGGTCCACTCCAGGGACTCGCGGGGGCGGACGATGCGCTTGCCGTCGAGCAGCTCGAGCCCGCCCCACTTCTCGAACACGGGCGGGATGTAGCCGTCGTCGAGGTTGCGGAGGCCCTCGACCAGCTCCCCGGCCGGGGGCTCGACGGCCAGGATCTGTACCTCGGGCTTCTGCTCCCGCAGGTACGTGCCCACGCCCATGAGGGTGCCGCTGGTGCCCAGGCCGGCCACGAAGTGGGTGATGTCGGGGACGTCGCGCAGGATCTCGGGACCGGTGGTCTCGTAGTGGGCCCGGGGGTTGGCCTCGTTGCCGTACTGGTACAGGAAGACCCACTCGGGGTGCTGCGCGGCCAGGGCCTGGGCCCGCCGCACGGCACCGTTGGAGCCCTCGCCCCCGGGCGACAGGATGATCTCGGCGCCGAACACCTCCAGGAGCTGGCGGCGCTCGATGGAGACGTTCTCGGGGAGGACGATCTTCAGGGGGTAGCCCCGCAGCCGGCAGATCATGGCCATGGCGATGCCGGTGTTGCCCGACGACGGCTCGATGACGATGCTGCCCGGCTGCAGGGTGCCGTCGGCCTCGGCCTCGTCGATCATCTGGCGGGCGATGCGGTCCTTGACCGACCCGGCCGGGTTGCCGCCCTCCAGCTTGGCCAGGATGCGGACCCGGGGGTTCGGGCTCAGCGAGCTGACGTCGAGGATCGGGGTCTCGCCGATGAGCTCGGTGATCGATGCGTAGACGGCCACGGGGCGCTCCGGGGTGGATCGCGGACGGCCACCCGGAAACCCGAGTGGTTCGATCGGGAATCCTACTCAGAACGGCCCGAGGACCACCCTCTCCTCCCGGATCTGCCGGCCGTCGAGCAGGAACGACCGCAGCACCGGCGCCGCGTCCCGCAGGGACACGATGACGTAGTGCCAGCCCTCCAGCAGCGGGTTGTCGGCCCGGTCCACGTCGGTGGGCGAGGGCCACGCCTCCGAGTGGGTGTGGGAGTGGGCCACACCGACCACGTCGAGGCCCCGGGGCCCGAGCTGGCGGTCGGCGGCCAGGAACGCCTCGGGGCCGACGGTGTAGGTGCGGGACGAGGCGTCGTGGTTGCGGGCCGGGACGAAGGCCTCGACCGACGCGCAGGGCAGGCCGTCGGGGTCGGGCTCGGGCCGGGCCCGGCCCCCCAGCAGGCCGCAGGCCTCGTCGGGGAAGCCGCCGAGGGCGTGGGCCACCAGCAGGTCGCGGGCCGTCCGGTCGAGCGTCAGCACCCGGCGAGCGTACCGACCGGGACCCGGTCGCCAGCCGAACGGTAGCGTCGACCGTCCCATGGCCCCCCGCCCCCCGGACGGCACCACCGTCGTCGCCACCAACCGCCAGGCCCGCCGCGACTTCGAGATCCTCGACACGTGGGAGGCCGGCGTGGTGCTGCGCGGCTCGGAGGTCAAGTCCCTGCGCGAGGCCAAGGTCACCCTGGCCGACAGCTACGCCCGGCTGATCGGCAACGAGGTGTGGGTGCTCGGCCTGCACATCACCCCCTACTCCCACGCTGCCCCCCACCTGGCCCCGGACCCGCGACGCGACCGCAAGCTCCTCCTCCACCGCCACCAGATCGACGTGATGCGCGACCGCCTGGCCCGCGAGCAGCTCTCGCTGGTGCCGCTCATGCTGTCCTTCAAGCAGGGGCGGGTGAAGCTGGAGATCGGCCTGGCCCGTGGCCGGCGCAAGGCCGACAAGCGCCAGGCCATCGCCACCCGCGACGCCGAGATGGAGGCCCGGCGGGCCATGGCCCGGGGCGGGCGGGGGCCACGAGGCTGAACGCCGCCCTCACTCCTCGTGGGCGGAGGCGAAGCCCGCCGGGGGGACCGAGAACACGCAGGTCAGAGACCAACGCAGGCCGTCATCCGGCACGTGGGGACACCAGCGGTGTGGATCCTCCACCACGCGCCGCGGCGGTGCCAGGATGCCCCGGTGCTCCTCCACGACCTGGCCCTGGGGCCGGGCACCGCCGCCGCAGCCCACCGTGACGCCATCCTGACCAGCGACGGGGGCTGGAGCCGTGACGAGCTCCGCGACACCGTGCACTCCATGGTGCCACCGCTCGCCACCCTGGCCCCGCGGGGCGGCCGGATCGCGGTGGCCGCCGACGGGCGACCCGAGGTGGTGGGCCTGCTCCTGGCCATCCCCGCCGCCGGGCGGGTGGCCGTGCCCCTCAACACCCGTCTCACCCCCGACGACTTGGTGGCCCAGCTCGACGCGGCCGGCGTCGCCGCCATCATCGGCACCGCCGAGGAGCTCGGACGCCTGGCCCCGGTCCTGGGCCAGGCGGCGACGGTCAAGACCAGCGTGGGCCTCGACCCCGGGGCCGGCGACATCAGCCTGGCGGCCCTGGTGGCCGCCCCCGCCCCGGCGGCCGCCGTCGCCGAGGACGCCGCCGCCCCGGCCTGGGTCGTGTTCACCAGCGGGACCACCGGCCGGCCCAAGGGGGTGGTGCTGACGGCCCGCAGCCTGGGCGCGGCGGTGGCCACCACCGCCGCGGCCCGGCCCTTCGCCGACGACGACGTGTACCTCTACCCGTTCCCGCTCTACCACGTGTCGGCCTACAACGTGGTCCACGCCCTCCACCGGGGCCGACCCGTGGTCCTCCCCCGCCGCTTCGACCCGGCCGAGATCACCCGGCTGGCGGCCGAGCACGACGTGACCGTCATGTCGCTGGCGCCGACCATGCTGCGGCGGCTCCTCGACCACCGGGCCCAGGCCCCCGACCCCACCGCCGCGCTGGCCGGGTTGCGCACAGTGGCCTACGGGGCCGCCCCCATGGCCCCGACCCTGCTGGCCGAGGCCCACGCCGCCCTGGGGGTCGACTTCGCCCAGGGCTACGGCATGACCGAGCTGTCGGGCAACGCGGTGTTCCTCTCCCCGGAGGACCACCGGCGGGGCCTGGACGGCGAGGAGCACCTCCTGGCGGCCGCCGGCCGCCCCGGCCCCGGGGTCGAGCTGCGCCTGGTGGCCGAGGACGGGTCCGAGGTGCCGACCGGCACGCCGGGCGAGATCACGGTGCGGGGCGAGCAGGTCTGCGCCGGCTACTGGGACGAGCCCCAGGCCACCACCGAGCTCATCCGCGACGGGTGGCTCCACACCGGCGACGTCGGCGTGCTCGACGGGACCGGCCTGCTCACCGTCGTCGACCGGGCCAAGGACATCATCGTGAGCGGGGGCGAGAACATCTCCTCCCGCGAGGTGGAGGACCTGGTGGCCCAGCACCCGGCGGTGGACCGGGTGGCCGTGGTGGGCGTGCCCGACGACCGGTGGGGCGAGGCGGTGTGCGCCGCGGTGGTGCTCCGGCCCGGCACCAGTGACGACCGGACCAACCTCACCGCCGAGATCCTGGCCCTCACCGGAGCCCACCTGGCCGGTTTCAAGCGCCCCAAGCGGCTGGTGTTCGTCGACTCGCTGCCGGTCAACGCCAGCGGCAAGGTCAACAAGCCCGACCTCCGGCGCCGCCTGGCCGCCGGCCCCCAGCCCTACTGACCGGGCCTTGCGCCGGATGGGCGCCGGGCCCGGTACCCTGGACCGGCCCGCTCCGGCGGGCGCTGGACCTTGACATCACCAGCACTCGGGGCTGACCGGTTTCGACGTCGAGTCCGTGACCCCATCGTGCGACCGGAGTTGCTCAGACTCCTTAAACGGGGCACCCAAGTAAACGCCGATGGCGATTACGCTCTCGCCGCCTGACATCTAGTCGGGTGAAGAGAGACACAGCGACCAGCAATGGCACGCGGGGCCTGACCACGACAGCCCGGCAACAGAAGTCGTGGTGGACGGCGGGAGAGACCGCTGGCCGCAGGGAAAGACCGCTGACCGCTCGGAAAGACGAGCCGGTGCCGCAAGGCAGCCCACCCGGGGGCGCACCAGCCGCAGAGGTGCAGTCACGGGGATGGTCGTAGCGCGATCGGTGATCGCTTGGCGGACGGGGGTTCGATTCCCCCCAGCTCCACGACGGTGTCCTTACTCCAAACCCCGCTCAGAGAACGGGGACGGCACTCGGGTGACCGCCCCCGGATGGGCTACAAGGCCAGATGCAGCCGGAGGGCGTCATCGAGGTCGGTGAGAAGAGAGGGGGTCAGCCGACCCAGCCGGCGGCCCACCCGCTCCACGGCGATCGACCGGACCTGCTCCGCCTGAGCTTTCGAGTCGCGCGGGAGACCCGTCCCCGATGCCGACAGGAACACCTGGAACGGATGGATGCGATCGATGGCCGAGGTCACGGGCACGACGGTCACCACACCCCGCCCGAGGCGGTGCGCCACAGCATTGGCTCCGTCATTGCTCACCACCACCGCTGGCCGACGCTTGTCGGCTTCCGCCCCGCGGGCTGGATCCAGATCGACGAGGCGAATCTCTCCCCGGTCCATCAGGAGATGCCGTCGGCGGCCGTGGCATCCCACAGCCCTGCAGCGTCGTCGCCACTCCACTCCTCCCAGGCCTGCTCGTAGGCCCCCTCCAGTTCCGAGAGGCGAAGGAGGTGCACAGCCTGCTGGACCACGGCCGAGCGAGACCCCACCTGCCGCTGCTGGGCGAAGGTGTCGAGGAAGTCGACGTCCTCCTCGGACAGACTGATACTCAGCTTCATACTTTGAATGCTACCCAAAGTAGGCCTCGTGGCAGGTGTCGTCATGCTCGGCGTCGGTACCCCCAGTCTGGGCGGCTCACACCTGGGCGTTGGGCTCGAGCTCGGGGACGTGGGCTTCTCGGGGGCCGTCGGGGGTGGCGTAGGCGAGGACCACCGGGGGGACGCGGAGGTCGGGGTCGCTCTGGTAGCGCGACCGGATGGCGGGCAGGTCACCGGAGAGGGTGAGGGCGGCCACCTCGTCCACCGCGGTGTCGCCGCCGGCCGGCGGGCCCACGCCGGCCAGGCCCTCGCCCCAACCGTCCCAGGGCAGCACCTCCACCTTGTTCAGGGCGGCCAGGTCGCGGGCCACGTTGCCGGGGATGAACCACTGGCCCCACTGGTCCAGGATGCCGAAGGTGTCGCCGTCCTCCCGGCCGGCCCGACATCGCTGCCACGCCTCCCCGGCCGGCAGGAACCGGCCCGGGGGCAGGTCGGCGGGATCGACCTCCAGGCCGAAGGCCTGGCGTTGGAGGTCGTCGACCTGCGTGTCGAGAGTGACCCAGCGGTCGCCGTCCCAGCGCTCCACCACCCAGTGGTCGACCCACCTCCCGGCCTGGAAGTAGCCGGCGAAGCCGCACCGGGCCCGGCTCGGCACCCCGGCCCGCCGGAGGAGGGCGACCGTCAGCACCGAGATGTGCCGGCAGTTGCCCGGGAAGCGATCGATCGGAGCCCGGGCCTCGACCAGCGGGCGGGGGTCCAGCTCCAGCAGGCGCGCCACCATGCCCGCCGCCGGGCGAATCTGCGTGTCCCAGTGGCGCTCGGGCGGCAGCTCGACGCCGTACAGCGCCCCCAGGTGCGGGTGCAGCACCAGGCCCTGCACCGCGGCCACGATGCCCGCCGGGTCGGTGGGCATCCCCGACAGCGCCTCGTCCCACCGGCCGAGGCCCGTCAGCACCCCGGGGGTGGCGTAGAACTCCGGTTCGTCGACCATCAGGGGCACTCCGGGGCCGGAGGCGTCGGTCCGCCGCCGGTCGATGGTGGTCGATCCCCGCCCCGGCGCCACCACGGGCGGCCGGGGCCGGGCTCAGGCCAGCTCGTAGACGGTGGGGGCCCGGCCCCGACCGTGGTGATCGGGCTTGGGGCCCAGGCTGCGGGCCTTGCCGGCGGCGATCAGCTCGTCGACGGCCTTGCGCACCGTCTGCGGCGAGCCGCCGCCCGCGGCCTCGGCCAGCTCGGCCAGCGTGAACTGCCGTGGCATGCGGAGGGTGGCCGCCTTCAGCTCCTCGATCGACACCTTGGGCGCCCGCGACCCGGGTCCCCCGGCCGGCCGGGCGCCGGCCCGGCGACCCCGGCGGCCCCCGACCTCGAAACCGGCCCGGCGCAGCACCTCGTCCTCGACCCCGGCGGCCCGGAAGGCCGAGAGGGGGATGGACTGGGCCTCGGCGTAGGCCTGGGCGTGGGCCACGAAGTCGGCGGTGACGGCCTCGGAGTCGGCCTGGCGGGCGTGCTCCAGGTCGGCCAGGGCGTGCAGCCGGGACAGCGGGTCGGCGGCCTCGGCCACCGCGGCCTCGGCCTTGGCGACCGCCTCCGCGTCAACGAGGGAGGTGGGGTCGTCCAGCCACTCGAGGTAGCGACGGACGGCAGCTTCGGGGGAGGGGGCACCAGGCATGGCCCGCACGTCTAGCAGACCGTGACCGCTCGTCCCAGCGCCCGAGGGCCCGGTCGGGCCGGCCCGGACGGCCACTAGCATCGGGGAGGTCATGCACCCGGGCCCCGACCAGCCGGCGCTCCGGTGACCGCTCTCCTCCTGGTCCACCTGGCCTCCGGCCTGGCCGCGGTGGCCTGGGGGGCCCGGCTGGGGCGACGGGCCCTGCTGCTCGGCGCACTGGGCCCGCTGGCCACCTCGGCCTGGCTGGCCACCCAGCTCCCCGGCGTGCTCGACGGCCGCCCGGTGGTCGAGGCCATCAGCTGGGTGCCGGCGCTGGGGATCGACCTCGACCTGCGCCTCGACGGGCTGGCCGCCCTCATGGTCGTGCTGGTGGCCGGCATCGGCGTGCTGGTCGTGGCCTACGCGGCCCGCTACCTGCCGGCCCAGGGGCCGGGGCTGGGCCGCATGGTCGGCCTGCTGGCCCTGTTCTCCGGGTCGATGCTGGGCCTGGTGGTGGCCGACAACCTGCTCGTCCTCTACGGGTTCTGGGAGCTGACGTCGGTCACGTCGTTCCTGCTCATCGGCAACGACCACCGCGACGGCAAGGCCCGGGCCGCCGCCCTCCAGGCCCTGCTGGTCACCGGGGCCGGGGGCCTGGCCATGCTGGCCGGGTTCGTGGCCCTGGGCCAGGCCGCCGGCACCTACCGGATCAGCGCCCTGCTGGCCGACCCGCCCGAGGTGGGCACCACGGTGGCCGCCGCCCTGGTGCTGATCCTGCTGGGGGCGTTCACCAAGTCGGCCCAGTACCCGTTCCACGGCTGGCTGCCCGGGGCCATGGTGGCCCCGACCCCGGTGAGCGCCTACCTGCACTCGGCCACCATGGTGAAGGCCGGCGTCTACCTGGTGGCCCGGCTGGCCCCCGCCTTCGCCGAGGTCGGGCTGTGGCGCCCCCTGGTTGTCACCGTGGGCATCGTCACCATGATCGGTGGTGGGCTGCGGGCCCTGCGCCAGACCGACCTGAAGCTCCTCCTGGCCCTGGGCACGGTCAGCCAGCTCGGCTTCATGACCGCGGTGTTCGGGTGGGGCACTCCCGAGGCCATGGCCGCCGGGTGCGTGCTGCTGCTGGGCCACGGGGCGTTCAAGGCCGCGGCCTTCATGGTGGTGGGCATCGTCGACCACCAGCGGGGCACGCGCGACGTGCGCCTGCTCCCCCGGCCCGGCCCGGGGTGGGGGCTGGTCGTGGCCGCCACCCTGGTGGCCGCCGGGTCCATGGCCGGGCTGCCCCTGGCCCTGGGCTTCGTGGGCAAGGAGGCCGCCTTCGCCGCCCTCGACCACGCCGGGGGCACCAGCGCCGCCCTGGCCCTGGCCGGCGTGGTGGCCGGCTCGATCCTGACCGCGGGCTACAGCGCCCGGTTCGCGGCGGGAGTCCTGGGCCGGCTGTCCCCCCCCGGCACCGCGGCCCCGGCCGGCGACCACGGCCCGCCCCCGTTCTCCTTCGTGGCCCCGGCCCTGGTCCTGAGCGGGGCCACGCTGGCCCTGGGCCTGGCCCCCGGCCTGGCCGACGGGCTGGTGGGCCGGGCCACCGACTCGCTGGCGCCCGGGGGCGAGGCCGTCCACCTCGCCCTCTGGCACGGCCTCGCCACCCCCCTGCTGCTCTCGGCGGTGGCCGTGGCCGGGGGCGCCGGCCTCCACCTCCTGCGCCGGGCCGTCGAGCCGGTCCTGGCCGCCGGGCACTTCGCCCTGGCCAGCTCGGCCGGCCTCTACGGCTGGTCCCTGCGGGGCCTGAACACGCTGGCCGACCGGGTCACCGGGGTGTCCCAACCGGGCTCGCTGCCCATCTACGTCGGGGTCATCGCCCTCACCGCCGCGGTGGTGCCCGGCGCCCTCCTGGTGTCGGGGCCGTGGTGGGGGGGCTGGCCCGAGCTGGTGGCCACCCCGGCCCACGTGCCGGTGGTGGCCCTGGTGGTGGGGGCCGCCCTGGCCGCCGCCCTGGTGCGCCGGCGCTTCACCGCCGCCCTGTTCCTGGGGGTGGCCGGCTACGCCATGGCCGGGCTGTTCGTGGTCCAGGGGGCCCCCGACCTGGCCCTCACCCAGGTGGCCATCGAGACCCTGACCACGGTGCTGTTCGTGCTCGTCCTGCGCCGCCTGCCCGACCGCTTCGAGCAGCGGACCCCGGCCGGGCGCCGGGCCCTGCGGCTGGCCGTGGCCGGTGGCGTGGGCCTCACCGTGTTCCTGCTGGCCTTGTCCACCGGGGCCGAGGACCCCCCCACCCCGGCCTCGGACACCATGGTCGAGCAGGCCCTGCCCGCCGGCCAGGGCCGGAACGTGGTCAACGTGATCCTGGTCGACTTCCGGGGCTTCGACACCCTGGGCGAGATCATCGTCCTCACCGCGGCGGCCATCGGCACCGTGGCCCTGGCCCGGGCCGGCCGGCGGCCGGTGGGGACGACGGGAGCGCCCGGGGGGGCCGGACGCCGCGCCCGGGGGCCCGTGCCCCCGCCGGTCCGGCTCAGCCGTTTGGTGACCCTCGAGGTGTCCACCCGGGTGGTGTTCACCGCGGTGATGGTGGGGTCGCTGTACCTCCTCTTCGCCGGCCACAACCAACCCGGGGGCGGCTTCGCCGGGGGCATCGTGGCCGGGGCGGCCGTCGCCCTGCGCTACGTCAACGGCGGCATCGCCGAGGTCCGACGCCTGTCCCGATCCCAGCCGTGGACGGTGCTGGGCAGCGGGGTGCTGATCGCCGCCGCGGTGGCCCTGGTGCCCCTCCTCCTGGGCGGGGCGGTGCTGGAGACCGGCTCGCTCACCCTCACGCCCCCGCTGCTGGGGACGGTCAAGCTCACCTCGGCCCTGGCCTTCGACGTCGGCGTGTACCTGGCCGTGGTGGGCCTGGCCCTCATGGTCTTCGAGTCCTTCGGCGACGACCCCCGCCCCGGCGACGACGCCCGCCCGAACCACGAGGCCCCGGTGTGAGCGTGCTCATGGCCGCCACCGCGGCGCTGCTGTTCGCGCTGGGCACCTACCTGCTGCTCCAGCGCAAGCTGTCCCGCATCATCATCGGCATCGGGCTCCTGGGCCACGGGGCCAACGTGCTGTTCGTCAACGCCGGCCGCCGGGGCCGGGCCCCGCTCATCGGGGGCGAGGTCGAGGACTTCGCCGATCCGCTGCCCCAGGCCCTGGTGCTGACGGCCATCGTCATCAGCTTCGGGGTCACCGCCCTGCTGCTGGCCCTGGCCTACCGGAGCTGGGTGCTGACCGACGACGACGAGGTGGCCGACGACGTGGAGGACCGCTCGGTGGCCCGCCACGGCTACGCCGACCGGGAGCTGGCCGACGACGCCGAGCTGGCCACCGCGGTGGCGGCCACCACCGAGGAGGCCGTCCCGGCGCCGGCCTCCGGCGCCCGCCCCGAGCCCGAGCCCGAGGGGCCCGCGTGAGGGCGCTGCTGCCCCTCCCGGTGCTGCTGCCCCTGCTGGGCGCGGCCCTGACCATCCTGGTGGGCCGGTCCCGGGCCGCCCAGCGAGCGGTGGCCCTGGCCACCCTGACCGCGGTGGCCGGCGTCGCCGTGGCCCTCCTGGTGGTGGTGGACCGGGACGGGGTGGTGGCCACCCAGGCCGGCGACTGGGCCGCCCCGGTGGGCATCACCCTGGTGGCCGACCGCTTCTCGGCCATCATGCTGCTCACCGCCTCGGTGATGCTGCTGGCCGTCCTGGTCTACGCCATCGGCCAGCCCGGGGCCGAGCGCAACCACGTGGGCTTCCAGTCCGTGTACTTGATGCTGGCCGCCGGGGTCAGCGCCGCCTTCCTGACCGGCGACCTGTTCAACCTGTTCGTGGCCATCGAGATGATGCTGACCGCCAGCTACGTCCTCATCACCCTGGGGGGCCGGCTGGAGCAGGTCCGCTCGGGCATGACGTACGTGGTCATCAGCCTGGTGGCCTCGGTGCTGTTCCTGGCCGCCCTGGCCTTCACCTACGCCGCCACCGGGACGGTGAACCTGGCTGACCTGGCCGGCGCGGTGGCCACCCTCCCGGGCGGGCTCCGGGCCGGGTTGGCCGGGCTGTTCCTGGTGGTGTTCGGCATCAAGGCCGGCCTGTTCCCCCTGTACTTCTGGCTGCCCGACAGCTACCCCACCGCCCCGTCGCCGGTGACGGCCATCTTCGCCGGCCTGCTGACCAAGGTCGGCGTGTACGCCATCGTCCGGACCCAGACCCTGGTCTTCCCGGGGGCCCTGCCCCGGTGGCTGATCCTCACCGTGGCCGGCGCCACCATGATCGTGGGCGTGCTGGGCGCCATCGCCCAGGACGACGTGAAGCGCATCCTCTCGTTCCACATCATCAGCCACATCGGCTACATGGTCATGGGCCTGGGGGTGGCCACGGTGGCCGGGCTGGCCGGCACCGTGCTCTACACCGTGCACCACATCCTGGTGAAGACCACCCTGTTCCTGACCGGCGGGCTGATCGAGCACCGGGGCGGCTCCAGCCGCCTGTCCAAGCTGGGCGACATGGTGCGGACCGCCCCCGCGCTGGCCGTGCTGTTCCTGATCCCGGCCCTCTCGCTGGCCGGCATCCCCCCGCTGTCGGGCTTCGTGGCCAAGCTGTCGCTCATCGACGCCGCCGCCGCCGAGCGGCAGTGGCCCATCGTGGGGGTGGCCGTGGGGGTCAGCCTGCTCACCGTGTTCGCGCTGATGAAGATCTGGACCGGCGCCTTCTGGGCCCCGGTCGAGGACGGCGCCACGGCCGGCACCCCCGGGAAGGCGGACGCCGAGGACCGACCGACGTCACGGTGGGGCGGCCCCCCGCTGATGGTCATCCCGACCGTGGTGCTGGCCACCGCCACCGTGGTCCTCGGCCTGTTGTCGGGGCCGGTCTACGACCTCAGCCACCGGGCCGCCGAGGACCTGGTCGACACCGGCGCCTACCGGGACGCCGTCCTGGGGCCCGGGTCCGAGGGTCGGGCCGGGGCACCCCCCGAGGGGGGCGGTCCGTGACCCGCGTCGCCTACGCCGTGGCCCTGGCCACCATCTGGGTCCTGGCCTGGGGATCGCCGTCGCCGGCCAACGTCCTGGGGGGGCTGGTGGTGGCGTCCGTGCTCATCGCCGTGGCCCCCGACACCTGGCCCGCCAGCCGCCGGCTCCGGCTCCGCCCGGTGGCGGCGGCCCGCTTCGCCGCCTACGTGGTGGCCAAGGCGGTCGAGTCCAACGTGGTCATCACCCGGGAGATCCTGAGCCGCGGCTCTCGGATCCACACCGGGGTGGTGGCCGTCGAGCTCCCCGACTGCTCCGACGGGCTCCTCACCCTGATCGCCAACGTCATGGCCCTGACCCCGGGCACCATGCCCCTGGAGGTGACCCAGGGCCCGACGGTGCTCTACGTGCACGTCCTCCACCTGCACGACGTGGAGGCCACCCGGGCCGAGATCCGCCACCTGGCTGCCCTGGCCTACCGGGCCTTCGGCTCCGCCGCCGCGGTGGCCGCCCTGGAGGGCGCCCCCGGCCCCGGCCCCGGAGAGGTCCCGTGACCCCGCTGACCTACGCCGTCCTGGTGGTGGCCTTCGCCCTGTTCACCGTGCGCCTGGGCCGGGGGCCGTCGCTGGCCGACCGCGTGCTGGCCGTGGACGGCATGCTGGTGGCCGGGGTGGGCATCCTCCTGGTCAACGCCATGGACACCGGCCGGGGCGCCTTCCTCCAGGTGGCGGTGCTGCTGACCCTGGTCGGGTTCATCAGCACCGCGGTGATCGCCCGCTTCATCGAGGGGCGGGGCGAGTGAGCGCCGCCGGGCAGGTGCTGGCCCTGGCCGGGGCCCTCCTCACCCTGGTGGCCGCGGTCGGCGTCCTGCGGTTCCCCGACGTGCTGGCCCGCATGCACGCCCTGACCAAGGCGTCCACCCTCGGCTTCGTGCTCCTGGCCGTGGGGGCCGCTCTGTCGCTGCGCACCGCCAACGACATCACCTCGGCCCTGCTGGCCGCCGGGCTCCAGCTCCTCACCCTGCCGGTGGCGGCCAACCTGATCAGCCGCTCCACCTACCTGGCCGAGGGCATCCCCCAGCGGGTCGACTCCATCGACGAGCTGGACCAGGCCCGGCGGGCCCGGGCCGCCGAGGCCGCCGACGATCAGCCCCCGCCGGCCGGCGACGGGTAGTCCGGGAACTGGTCCTGCGGCGGCAGCTCGGTGAACAGGGTGGGCGAGCCCTCGGGGTCGTGGGGGGCCGGGGGGCCGCTGCCCATGCGGCCGGGCAGCGACCGCAGGCCACCGTTGGCGTAGCGCCACATCCCCGGGGCGTCGGACTTGTCCTGCTCGTCGGGCCCGGTGGCCTCGGCGTCCCACCAGATCTCGGCCACGTCGTCGACCCCCAGGTAGTCGGGGTTGGGGAAGAAGCCGTGGTTGCCGAAGGAGATCTGCGGGGTGGTGGGCCCGCCGCCGCTGGGCGGGTAGCTGAACAGGCCGCCCTCGAAGGTCTGGGGGGAGAGGTTGGGGCCGGCCATGTGGATGCCCAGCATCAGGAGCTGGACGTAGGGCCAGAGGATCCCGCTGGTCAGGCGGGCCTCGGGCGGCTCGCCGAAGTACCACTCGTGGAGCCGCCACTGCTCCTGCTGCTCGATGGGCCGCCGGCCGGCCAGGTTGGAGACCCCGAAGGCGTGGGTCCACTGGGCCGGGTCGTACAGGCGGCCCAGCGCGGTGGTGTCGGTCAGCACCGTGCCGGCGATGACCCACTCGGGGAAGTAGTTCTCCCGGGTGGCGGCCTGGGTCAGGTAGGTGGGCATGATCGGGTCGCCCAGGAAGATCACGGTGGTGACCCCGGCCGCCTTCATCTTGGCGATGATGGTGGCGGCCCGCTCCGGCAGGCGGGGCAGGTCCAGCAGGTACGTCTCCCCCACCGCAGCCTCGTAGCCCCGCAGCCGACCCCTGGCGTTGACCTCCTCGGCCACGTCGCTGAACACCGGGGGGTCCTGCTCGAAGTTGATGGTGCCGAACACCCGCTCGCGCTCCCGGAGCTCCGGCCCCGCGAACTCGGCGGTGCGGCCCAGGAGGCGCCGGACGATGAAGTCGCCGAAGTTGCGCAGGAACTGCTCGGGGGTCGGGAGCTGGCCCCACATGTGGGGGGCGCTGTCCTGGTACACCGAGTCCGGCACCGACAGCCCGCAGGCGATGCAGATGACCCCGTTGCGGGCCAGCTCCTCGGCGAAGGCACTGGTCAGAGCCGGGCCGCCGATGACGGCGAAGGGCCCGATCTCCTCCACCACCCGCACCGCGTCGGCCACCGCGGCGGTGACATCGGCGGCCGGCCCCGAGCCCACCAGCACCTCCACGTCCAGGGTGCGGCCATAGGTCTCGTAGACGTCGGTCAGCATCTCGATGTAGGCCAGGCGGGTGCGCTGCTGGACGTCCTCGTCGTCGAGCAGCCCCTGGAGGGCGGCGGTGATGTCGTTGCCCGGCGGGGGCTGGTACACGACGATCTTGATGGCCTCGGCGGTGACACCCAGCGAGGTGGCGCCGCCGTTGTCGCCGGTGGGGACGGGCACGCACGGCGGGGCGTAGACGCTGGGCAACCTGACCCGGCCGGTGATCAGGTCGCACCCGTCGCCCCAGTCGTGGTCGCCGGCCTCGTTGCGCTCCTCGGCGTCCCGGAAGTACACGGGCAGGTCGGGGTTGTCGGTGGGGTCGGTGGCCCGGGCCCCGCCCCCGGGCCCGGCGGCCCGGGCCTCCTCGGGGGGACGGCCCTTCACGGTGGCCACCACGGCCACCAGCAGCAGGGCCACCACCACGGCCAGGGGGCCGAAGCGGCGCAGGGGGCCGGGGCGGGGCGGGGGGGACGTGGCCATCACGGGCCTCCGGGTCGGGGTGGGCGGGGAAGGGACGGCGTGCTCACGTCGCCCCCGCGGGGTCGGGGGCGGCACCGGAGCGGGCCGCCGCGGTGCCGGTGCCGAGGTACGAGGCCACCACCTCGGGGTGGGCCAGCACCTCGGCGGGGGGACCGGAGGTGACGACCCGACCCTGGTCGAGGGCCAGGAGCCGGTCCGACACCGAGCGGATGAGACCCATGTCGTGCTCCACCACCACCAGGCTGGCCCCCAGGGTGGAACGGATGCGCAGCAGGAGCGGCCCCAGGGCCTCGGCCTCGCGCTGGGCGATGCCGGAGGAGGGCTCGTCCAGCAGCACCACCGAGGGCCGGTGGGCCAGGACGCAGGCCAGGTCCACGATGCGCCGGGACCCGGTGGACAGCTCGCCCACGAACTTGCTGCGAAAGGCGCCCAGGCCCAGCAGCTCGATCAGCTCGTCCACCTCGGCGGTGACCCGGGCCTCGCTGGCCACCAGGGCGGGCAGCCGGAGGGCGGCGTTGAGCGGGTCGCGCACCGCCACCCACCGCTCCCGGGCCACGGCCACCGCCTCCTCCACGGTCAGGGACGGGAACAACCGGGAGTCCTGGAAGCTGCGGCCCAGGCCGGCCCGGGCCCGCGCCGCGGCCGACCGGCCGGAGACGTCGACGCCATCGAGGGCCACCCGGCCCTCGGCCGCCGGGGTGATCCCGCTGATCAGGTCGAACAGCGTGGTCTTGCCGGCCCCGTTGGGGCCGATCACCCCCAGCACCTCGCCGGGGGCCACGGCCAGGGACACGTCGTCGACGGCCACCACCCCCCCGAAGCGCACGCCCAGGCCGTGGGCCTCCAGAGCCGGGGTGGCGGTGCCCCGGCCGCTCCCCTCGGGCCGGGCGGCCACCACCGGGGCGGTCCCGTCGGGGGCCCGGTCCTCCAGGTCCGGGCCGTCCGGGGCCGGGCCGTCGCCGTTCGCCCCGCCGTCGGCCGCGGCGAGGCCCCGGGTGGCGCCCTCCAGGAAGACCGAGCGCAGGACGTCGGGCCGGTCCAGCAGCTCGGCGGTGGGGCCCTCGAAGCGGACCTCGCCCTTCTCCAGGAAGTAGGCGCGATCGGCGATGGCCAGGGCCACGTTCACCGACTGCTCGACCACCAGGATGGTGGTGCCCTCGTCCCGCAGGGCCCGCACCACCTCCAGGAGCTGGTCGACCACCACCGGGGCCAGGCCCAGCGACAGCTCGTCGATGGCCAGGAGCTGGGGCCGGGTCAGGAAGGCCATGGACAGGGCCAGCATCTGCTGCTGCCCGCCCGACAGGTCGGCGGCCGGGTCGTCGCGCCGGTCCCGGAGCACCGGGAACATCTCGTGCACCCGGGCCAGCCGTTCCTGCACCTCGGCCCGCTGGTCGCGGGCCGACCACGCCGCCACCCGCAGGTTCTCGGCCACGGTGAGGCCCGGGAACGTGCCCCTGCCCCCCGGCACCTGGCCGATGCCCAGCACCGCGATCTCCTCGGGCGGGGCGTGGGTGATGTCCCGCCCGTCGAAGATGACCGCTCCCCGGCTGGCCGGCACCACCCCGGAGATGGCGTTGAGCAGGGTCGACTTGCCGGCCCCGTTGGTGCCCAGCAGGGCCACCACCTCCCCCTCGGTGACCTCCAGGTCGACGCCGAAGAGGATGCGCACGTCGCCGTAGCGGACGTCCAGGTCCCGGACCAGGAGCAGCTTCTGGTGCCCCGCCCGGCGCTCCCGCAGCAGCTCGGCCCGGGCTGCGGCCCCGGCCCACACCTGGTGGACGTCGCCGTCGATGACCCGGCCCACTCGGGCGATGAGCAGGCCCCCGACCAGGAAGGTGGGGCCCAGCACGGCCATGCCCCAGCGGAAGCCGTGGACCTCCCCGATCCAGCCGATGACCGGGAGCACCACCAGGCCGGGCAGGACGAACAGGGCCCCGATGGAGAACCCCACCGACCGGGCCCGGGGCGGGATGGCCAGTGACAGGCTGGACAGCACGCCGGGGCCCACGATGACCAGGCAGGCGGCCAGCAGGGCGTTGGCCACCACCGCCAGGGCCACCGTGGGCGCCCCGGCGAAGGCCAGGGCCAGGGCGGCGGACAGCCAGGCCGCCATCGAGATGAGGCGGAACACGTGGCGCGGCCCCCGGGCCAGCATCCGCACCCCGAGGCGGGCCCCGACCAGCAGCCCGGCCAGCTCGGCCCCGTACACCGGCACCGCCACCCAGGACCGCTCGATCTCGTCCAGCCCGAAGACCTGCTCGTAGTGGATCGACGACACGGCCAGCAGGCCGGCGATGGCCGCGGCCAGGAAGGGCAGGGCCACGAAGATGCGGCGCAGGCTCTCGATGGTCCACACCATGCGGTAGGCCTCGGCGAACGACGGCGGCGGCTCGTCGGTGCCCACCAGGTCGGCATCGGCCCCCATGGCCGCCCGCTCGAAGTGGCCCCGGCCGGGGTCTCGCAGGCGGAGCCCGACGACCACCAGGACCACGGTGGGCAGCGCGAACACGAAGAACGGCGTGCGCCACCCACCGACCTGGGCCAGCAGGGCGGCCCCGACGGTGCCGACGATGGCCCCCACCGCGTTGGCCGAGCGGTGGAGGGAGTAGATGCGGGGCCGGACCGACGGCTCGTAGGTGTCGGCCAGCAGGGAGTTGTGGGTCGGGAAGATGGCGGCGTTGCCGACGGCCGAGCTGCACCGCACCACGACCAGGAACCACGCCGCGAAGGCCACCCCGGTGCCCACCGAGAACAGGGCCCAGGCCCCGGCGCCCAGCAGGGCGATGCGGTAGCGGTCGCTGCGGTCGGCCCAGTTGGCGATGGGCACGGTGAGCAGCAGGGCCGCGGCGGTGGCGACCGCCACCAGGCCCAGGATGCCGGAGTTGTCCAACCCGAAGTGGTCCCGGATGTCGGGCAGCAGCACCGCGAAGGCGCTGCGGTCCAACTCGTCGGCGACGTTCAACCCGCACAGCACCACCAGGGGCAGCAGCGGCGCCCCGCCGGTGAGGCGGGCCCGCAGCCACCCGGCCGCGCCGGCCTCGGCGTCGGCGTCGGCTTCGTCGACCGTCACCACGTCCGCCTCGGTCACGGGGTCGACGCCTCCTCGGCCACCGGGGCCGGGACGTGCTCGGCCGCGGCCACCAGCGGGCCCACGTCGTCGGTGTCGGTGCGCACGTCGGCCACCAGGCTGGGCACCACCAACCCCCGCCGATCGGCCAGGCGGCGCAGCAGGGCGTCCCGGGCCCGGTACACCAGCTCTCCCAGGCCGCCGGGCAGCACCAGCAGCACCAGCAGCACGCCCAGGGCCGAGGGCAGCAGCTCCCAGTCACCGGAGAGCACCCAGCGCCCGCCGTTGAGGAACAGGGCGCCGATGACGGCCCCGGTCAACGAGCCCAGGCCCCCCACCACCGCGGCGGTGAAGACGTTGAAGCTGACGGCCGGGCCGAAGGGCTGCTCGGTGTAGCCCAGGGTGACCTGGGCCAGGAGGCACCCGGCCACCGCGGCCAGGAAGCCGGAGAGGGCGAAGGCCGAGAGCTTGGCCCGGACCACGTCGATGCCGTAGGAGCGGGCCGCGGCCTCGTTGTCCCGGAGGGCCAGCAGCACCCGGCCGGTGCGGCTGGCCCGCACCCCCCGCACCGCCACCAGGCCCAGCACGGCCACCGTGGCGCAGGTCCAGAACATGGCCCGCTGGCTGGACAGGTCGATCACCGCGAACAGGCGGGGCCGCACCAGCCTCTCCCGGGGCAGCCACGACACCTGGGACCGGTTCAGGAGGTACTGGCTGGAGGCCACCGCGAAGGCCAGGGTGGTGACGGCCAGGAACGGGCCCCGGAGGCGCAGGGCGGGCAGGCCGACCACCACCGCCACCACCGCACCGGCCGCACCGGCCAGGAGCAGGGCCAGCGACAGGTCGAGCCGCCACGGCCCGGTGGCCTGCACCCCGACCAGGGCCCCCACCGCGGCGAAGGACATCTGGCCCAACGACACCTGGCCCGCCCAGCCGGTGAGCACCACCACCGAGGCCGCCACCAGCACGAAGCAGGCCACGGTGGCCGCCTCCAACTGCTGGCTGGGCCGCAGGGCCAGGGGCAGGGCCACCACGGCGGCGCCCAGCAGGGTCAGGGCCCCGGCTCGGGCCCACCGCACCTCGGGCCGGCGCCGGAGCTCGGCCGGGATGGGCCGCACCTCCTCGGAGGCCTGCCACGACGTGGTCGTGTCGGTGGCCAGCCGGCTGGTGCCCAGCCGCCGCACCAGCATCACCACCACGATGACCCCGCCCAGCACCGGGGCCACCAGCTGGTCGGGGTGGCTGTGCAGCACGCCCTGCTCCAGGATGCCCACGGCCACCGCGGCGGCCCCCACCGCCACCATGTCGGTGAGGTTGCCCAGCACCAGGGCGGCCAGGGCGGCCAGCAGGGCCCCGAAGCTGAGGGTGGCGGCCACCGGCAGGCCCACCACCCCGGCCCGCAGCAGCACGCCCAGGAAGCTCAGGCCGGTGGCCAGGCACCAGACCACGGTCTGCAGGCGACGGACCGGGATGCCCAGCAGGGCGGCCCGGTCGCTGCGCTCCGAGGCGGCCCGGATGGCCACCCCCACGTCGGTGAAGCGCAGGAAGGCGGCCAGGGCCCCGACCACCAGCGGCACCAGGACCAGGGCCAGCAGGTGGTCGCCCTCCAGGCGGGGCGGGCCCTCGGAGAGCACCACGCGCCAGGGGACGTCGATGTCCTGCTGGACCAGGTCGCGGCCCCACAGGCGGGGCAGGACCAGGGAGACGAACGAGAGGAGCTGGGACAGGCCGATGGTGGCCACGGTCAGCACCAGGCGGGGGGCCCGCTGGAAGCGGCGGATGACGGCCATCTCCACCACCACCCCCAGGGCCAGGGCCACGGCCAGGCCGATGGGCACCGACACCAGCCAGGGCAGGGCGCTGAAGTTGACCAGGCCCACCACCAGCACGGTGGGAGCGGTCCCCAGCTCAGCCTGGGCGAAGTTGAGGACCCGGTTGGCCCGGTACACCAGGGCCATGCCCAGGGCCACCAGGGCCGACATCAGCCCCAGGACCAGCCCGAAGGCCCAGGCCGAGGCGGGCAGCGGGAAGAGCACCACCTGGAGCCACAGGACCCCGGCCACCGGGGCCGCGACGCGGGTCACGGCCGGGCGGCGGGCCGTCTCGCCGGCCACGGCCACGGCCAGCACCAGCAGCCAGGCCCCGCCGGAGAGCGGCTGGTCCAGGGCTCGGGGCAGGGTCAGGAGGGCGGCGGCCGCGACGGCCGTGAAGATCGTTGCATGCATACTGCAAGGTGTTGGCCGGGCACTGTAGGACATCACCGCCGGCTGTGCCGGACGGCACGCCGAGGGGGCCTGGACCGTCTACCTACCGGTCGGTAGGCTGGGCGCCGGTCCTCCGCGACCGGCCTCCCCCACCCCCCGACGGCGCCCCCCGGGCGCGATGGAGAGACCGCAGGTGAGCAGCGCACACGCCCTCGAGCGCGAGCCCGACGAACGGGTCAACTGGGTCGCCTCGATCCCCATGTTCGCCGTCCACGGGCTGTGCCTCCTGGCCCTCGTCACCGGGATCACCTGGCAGTCGCTCGTCCTGTGCGCCGTCCTCTACGCCGGGCGCATGTGGTTCATCACCGCCGGCTTCCACCGCTACTTCTCGCACCGCAGCTACAAGACCAGCCGGGCCTTCCAGTTCGTCCTGGCCTTCGGCGGTGGCAGCGCGGCCCAGAAGGGCGCCCTGTGGTGGGCCAGCCACCACCGCGACCACCACCGCTTCAGCGACACCGAGCGTGACGTGCACTCGCCCCTCAAGGGCTTCTGGTGGAGCCACATGGGGTGGATCCTGTGCGACCGCTACAAGGGCTGGGACCCGGACTCCATCAAGGACTTCGCCAAGTTCCCGGAGCTGCGCTTCCTCACCAAGCACGACTGGATCCCGCCTTGGACCGTGGCCGTGGCCTGCTACTTCATCGCCGGCTGGTCGGGCGTGGTGGTGGGGTTCGTGTGGTCCACGGTGCTGTTGTGGCACGGCACCTTCACCGTCAACTCCCTGGCCCACGTGATGGGCCGCCGCCGCTACGCCACCACCGACACCAGCCGCAACTCGGCCCTCATCGCCCTGTGGACCGGTGGCGAGGGCTGGCACAACAACCACCACCACCACCAGGCCGCGGCCCGCAACGGCTTCTTCTGGTGGGAGTACGACCCCACGTACTACGGCCTGAAGGCGCTGTCCTGGCTCCGCGTCGTGCGCGGCCTGCGGACCCCGCCGGCCCGGGCCCTCCAGAGCTCCCGGGTGCGCGACGGCTCGTTCGACATGGGCATGTTCAAGGCCCACTGGGGCAAGGCCACCGCCGCCCTGACCGCCCACGTGCGCCGGTCCGGGGCCGCCGCCCCCGAGGTCGAGGCCGAGCTGGCCCGGGCTCGCGAGCTGGCCACCGCGGCCACCGCCCCCGACCCGGTCGAGGAGGAGCTGGGGGCCGCGGCCACCCGGCGGGAGTCGATCGAGGAGAAGATGCACGCCAGCCGGGACGCCCTGGAGGACAGCGTGCGCTCGGCCCTGCGGTCGGCCGAGGAGCTGGCCCAGCTCTCCCGCCGCCAGCGGGCCGTCGCCCCGTCCGACTGAGGAGGCGCTGGCGCGCCTACTTCAGGCCGTCGTTCAACTTGTCGAGGGCTTCGTCCTCGGTGACGTCGAGGGCGAAGCTGAGCTCGGAGACGAGGATGCCCCGGGCCCGCTCCAGCATCGACTTCTCGGCCGTGGAGAGGCCCTTGCCCGCCTCCCGCAGGGCCAGGTTCCGGACCACCTCGGCCACCTGGTAGACGTCACCGGACTTCATCTTCTCCTGGTGGTTCTTGAACCGCCGGCTCCAGTTGGCCGGCTCCCGCACGTCGCGCTTGCCGATGAGGCGGAACAGGTCCTCCACGTCGGAGCGGCTGATGGGCGGGCGCATGCCCACCTCCTCGGCCTTGTCGACCGGGACCCGGAGGGTGAGCTCCCCGTGCACCATCTGGAGGACGAGGTACTCCTTCTTCTCGCCGAAGGCCTCGATCTTCTCCTTCTTCTTGACCACCGCGGCACCGTGGTGCGGGTAGACGACGCGGTCACCGACCTTGAAGGTCACGCTGGGGGGCTCCTGGGGATGGAGGGGCGAGAGCGGACGCCGACCGGGCCGGCATGCAGTCGACCATTGTGCCACCCCAGCGGCCCCGGACCTCACCCGACCCGGACCGGCCGGGGGGCGGTGGCGCCGGTTCGGGCCCCGACCGGTGCCCCGGTAGCGTGCCATCGATGACCGACGCCGCCCTCCTCCGGGCCGACAGTCTGCTCCGGGCCGGCGACGCGGCCGGCGCCCGGGCCGCCGTCGAAGCCCTGCTCGCCAGCGACCGGGCCCCCGCCGCGGCCCGGGCCCGGGCGCTGCTGCTGCGAGCCCGGGCCCAGCACCACCTGGGCGACATGGCCGCCACCCGGGCCGACGTCGACGCCGCGGTGGCCGCCGCCGAGGAGGCCGGCGACCCGGCGGCGCAGGCCTCGGCCCTGGCCTCGCGGGCCGAGCTCCACCTCCACGCCGACGACCCGGCCGCCGCGGTGGCCGACCTCGACCGGGCCGTGGCCCTCCTGCCCGAGCCGGGCTCGACCGGCGCCGCCCTGCTGCACGTCCGGGCCACGGCCCGGGCCCGGCTCGACGACCGGGCCGGGGCCCTGGCCGACCTCGACGCCGTGCTCACCCTCCTCGACCCGGCCGAGGGCACCGAACGGGCCCACGCCCACCAGAGCCGGGCCGGGCTGCGCCTCGTGTGCGGCGACCTGGCCGGGGCGGGCCGCGACCTCGACGCCGCCCAGGACCTCCACACGCTCCCCCACCCGGGGTGCGAGGGGGCCCGGTACCACCTCGGCGGCCGGCTGCGCCTGCTGCTGGGCGACCTCGACGGGGCGGCGGCCGACCTCGTCCACGCCCACCGTCGAGCCCAGGAGGCCGGCGACCGGGCCGGGCAGGCGGCCGTGGCCCGCACCACGGCCGAGGTCGGCCTGGCCCGCAACGACATGGTGACGGCCCGGCGCCAGGTCGACGCGGCGGTGGCCCTCCTCGACCACCTGGGTGACGGCGACGGGGCCGCCGACGCCCGCCGGACCCGAGCCCAGGTCCGCCTGCGCACCGGCGACCTGGCCGGCGCGGCCGCCGACCTGGACGCCGTGCTGGGCCGGGTGGCGGGCCGGGACGGCGCGCGCCGGGCTGCGGCCCTGCAGACCCGGGCCGAGGTGCACGTGCGGGGCGGCCACCTGCTGGAGGCGGCGGCCGACGTCGAGGCCGCGCTGGCCCACCACCGGGCCGCCGGCGACCGGGTCGAGGAGGTCCGGGACCTCCGCATCCGGGCCTCGCTGCGCGCCATCCGGGGCGACGAGGCCGGCGCGGCCGAGGATCGCCGCCGGGCCGACACCGCCGAGGCCGAGCTGCGGGCCCCCTTCGCCCCGGGCTAGGTCCAGCTAAGCCGCGGGCTCGGCGGTGGGCAGGTGGCGCCCGTCGGGCAGGGGTTCCCACCCCACCACCACCCGATCGCCCACGGCCACGGCCCACGGGTCCGTGGGCCCGTGGACCTGGAGCAGCATGCGCACCCCCTCGTCCAGGGCCACCAGGGCCACGGCGTAGGGGGCCCGGCCGGCCAGGCCCGGGTGGGCGGCCTGGGGCTGCACCGACACGGCGTGGACCTCGCCGGCGCCCGGCGAGGGACGCCACTCCAGATCCTCGCCCAGGCAACGGGGGCAGAAGCCCCGCGGGTACCAGTGGGGGGCCTCGCAGGCTCGGCACCAGGGCAGGACCAGGCGCCGGTCGCGGCTGGCGGCCCAGAACGGGGCGCCGGCCGGCGACTCGGGAGGCAGCGGCCGCTCCGGGCCCGGTTCGGCGCTCACAGGGTGGCCTCCGTGCCCAGCACCACGGTCGAGAGGGCCGACAGCACGCCCCCGCTGCCGTGGGCCAGGGCCACCTCGGCCCCGGGCACCTGGCGGTCGCCGGCCTCGCCCCGGAGCTGCCGCACCGCCTCGACCAACAGGAAGATGCCGTACTGGCCGGGGTGGGTGTAGGCCAGGCCGCCGCCGTTGGTGTTGGCCGGCAGGGCGCCGCCGGGCCGCAGCGGGCCGTCGGCCACGAACGGCCCGCCCTCGCCCTTGGGGCAGAAGCCCAGGTCCTCCAGGGCCAGGAGCACGGTGATGGTGAAGCTGTCGTACAGCTCGACCACGTCCACGTCCTCGGGCCCCAGGCCGGCCACCGCGAAGGCGTCCCGGCCCGAGGTCACGCCGCCGGTCTCGGTCAGGTCCGGCATCTGGCTGATCAGGGCGTGGGTGTGGCAGGTGCCGGCCCCCAGCACCGCCACCGGCGGGCGGCGCAGGTGGCGGGCCCGGGCCGTGCTGGTGAGGACCACGGCCCCGGCCCCGTCGGTGACCAGGCAGCAGTCCAGGGTGTGCAGGGGCGAGGCGGCCACCGGCGAGGCCAGCACGTCGTCCATGGTGACGGGCTGCTGCAGCCGGGCCCGGGGGTTGCCGGTGGCCCACTCCCGGGTCTGCACCGCGATCTGGGCCAGCTGCTCGGAGCTGGTGCCGTAGAGGTGCATGTGGCGGCTGGCGGCCAGGGCGTAGGCCCCCATGGGCATGCGCAGGCCGTGGGGCACCTCCCACTCGCCGCTGGGGGTGGCGCCTCCGGCCGCGGCCCGGCTGCGCCAGCCGCCCCGGCCCGCCTTGTGGTCGGAGCGGGGCGTGGCCGCGTAGGCCACCACCACCACCTCGCACAGGCCGAGGGCGATGGCCGCCGCCGCGTGCTGCACGTGGATCTCGAAGCTGGACCCCCCGGCCTGGGTGGAGTCGGTCCAGCGGGGGCTGATGCCCAGCCGCTCGGCCAGCTCCAGGCTGGCCGCCCACCCCACCGCGTTGTTGGTGCAGATGCCGTCCACGTCGGCCACGGCGAGGCCGGCGTCGTCCAGGGCCTCCCGGATCATCCGGGCCTCCAGCTGGGCCACGGTGCCGGGGAGCATGCCGGTCGGGTCGGCGGCGTCGGCCACCCCCACCACGGCGGCGGCGCCCCGAAGCGGGTGGGCGGGCACGCCCCGATCCTGCCACGGATGTCACTTGCAGGACGCGTGCAAGTTTCTCGGGGCGGGCGTACGCTCCGGCCCATGGTCGATGCCCAGGCCCCCACCACCCTGCCCCCGTTGGGGCCGGCCGACGTCGCCACCCCGGGAGGGGACGGCCCGCTGGAGTCGGGGCTGAACCCCTTCGCCCCCGGGTTCTACGCCGACCCCTACGTCCAGTACCGGCACCTGCGGGAGACCGACCCGGTGCACCACTCCGCCCTGGGCCTGTGGTTCCTGTCCCGGTGGGAGGACTGCCACCACATCCTGCGCCTGCCCGGCACCAGCGTGGACGAGTCCAACGCCACCCTCCAGCAGCGGGCCGTGGCGCTGGAGGCGGCCAACGTCGACATCGGGGCCCGCCGCAGCCGCTCCATCCTGGGCACCGACCCGCCCGACCACACCCGGATCCGGCGCCTGGTGTCCAAGGCCTTCACCCCCCGCACCGTGGCCCGGCGCGAGGCCCGCATCACCGACCAGGTCGATGCCCTGCTCGACGCGGCCGTGGCCCACGGCGGCCCGGTCGACCTCATCGCCGAGCTGGCCTTCCCCCTCCCCTTCCAGGTGATCCACGAGATGCTGGGCATGCCCGACAGCATCGAGACGAGCCGGTTGCGCACCCTGTCCCAGACCGTGACCCAGGTGCTGGACCCGGTGCTGGCCATGGCCCACACCGCCGAGATCGTGGCCGCCGCCGACGAGCTGGGGCGCGTGGTGGCCGACGCCGTGGCCTGGAAGCGCGACCATCGGGGCGACGACCTGCTCACCGCCCTCATCGAGGCCGAGGACGAGGGTCACCACCTGAGCGACGAGGAGCTGCAGGACAACGTCACCCTCCTGTACCTGGCCGGCCACGAGACCACCGTCAACCTGATCGGCAACGGCACCCTGGCCCTGCTCCGGCACCCCGACCAGGCCGCCCGCCTCCGGGCCGACCCGGCCCTGGACACCGGGGCCGTCGAGGAGCTGCTCCGCTACGACAGCCCGGTGCAGTTCTCCCGGCGCATCGCCCTGGAGCCGATCACCCTGGGGGACCACACCGTCGAGCCCGGCGAGATCGTGCTGACCGGCCTGGGGGCGGCCAACCGCGACCCGGCCAAGTTCGGGCCCACCGCCGAGGAGCTCGACCTGGCCCGGCCCGACGCCAGCCACCACATCTCCTTCGGCAGCGGCGTCCACCACTGCCTGGGGGCGGCGTTGGCCCGCCTGGAGGGCCGCCTGGCCATCCCCCGGCTGCTGCGCCGCTTCCCCGACCTGGCCCTGGCCACCGACGAGGTGGAGTGGAACGGCCGGATGGTCCTGCGGGGCCTGGCCGCCCTGCCCGTCACCCTGGGCTGAGGCGGGCCGGCGGGCCCGGCCCGCGGCCCGGGCCCCGCCGCTCAGACGTCGAGGAAGCGGCCCACGGCCAGGCCGGCCCCGAGGGCACCGATGATCACGCCGGCCACGCCGACCTTGACCGATGCCCACAGCACGGTGGCCATGGTGAAGTCGAAGGCGGTGAAGATCTGGAAGTAGTCGCCGTCGGACAGGGCGCCGAAGAGCACGGTGTTGGCCGCCATCATGAACAGCAGGGCCAGGAGGCCGCCGAGCACGGCCTGGACCAGCCCCTCCAGGATGAACGGCACCCGGATGAACCAGTTGGTGGCCCCCACCAGCTTCATCACCTCGATCTCCCGCCGGCGGGCGAACATGGCCGTGCGGAGGGTATTGTAGATCAGCAGGATGGCGATGAGGCCCAGCACCAGCGACGAGGCGAAGACGCCCCGGATGAGCTTCTCGCTCAGGTCCTGGATGGCCTTGATGGCCTCGGTGGCGCTCTCCACCTCCCGCACCCCGGGCTCGCCCTCGTAGACGTCCCGCAGCGAGTTCACCGACTGGACGTCCGGGTTGGTGGGCGTGATCCGGAACGAGGGGGGGACGTCCGCCTCCCGCAGGAGCTGCTGGGTGGTGGGCTGGTCCTCGAACAGCTCGCGGGCCTCCTCGAAGGCCTGCTGCTGGTTCACGTAGTGGAAGTCCTGGACCTCGGGGTTGTCGTCCAGGGAGGCGGCCAGCGCCTCGCGCTGGGCGGTGGAGATGTCCGGGTCGAGGAAGACGATGAGCTCGATGTCGCCCCGGAAGTTGCCGGCCAGCTTGTCGACCCCCTCCTGGACCAGGAGGAACACCCCGGCCAGGGTGAGCGACACGGCGACCGTGATGACGGAGGCCACCGTGAGCGTGGGGTTGCGCCCCAGGTTCTTCGTGGTCTCGCGGGTGACGTAGCTGACGTTGAGGGCCATGGGTGCCGGGTCCTACTCGTAGACGCCGCGCGCCTGGTCACGGATGATGGTGCCCCGGTCCAGCTCGATGACCCGCCGCCGCATGGTGTCGACGATGCTGCGGTCGTGGGTGGCCATCACCACCGTGGTACCGGTGCGGTTGATGCGGTCCAGGAGGCGCATGATGCCCACCGAGGTGGCGGGGTCGAGGTTGCCGGTGGGCTCGTCGGCCAGGAGGATCAGCGGCCGGTTGACGAAGGCCCGGGCGATGGACACCCGCTGCTGCTCGCCGCCGGAGAGCTCGTCGGGGTAGTTGCGCTGCTTCTTGGCCAGGCCGACCAGCTCCAGGATGGCCGGCACCTGGGTCTTGATGACGTGGCGGGGACGGCCGATGACCTCCAGGGCGAAGGCCACGTTCTCGTAGACGTTCTTGTTGCCCAGGAGCTTGTAGTCCTGGTACACGCTCCCGATGTTGCGGCGCAGGTACGGGATCTTCCAGGCGCTCAGCTCGCCGATGTCCTTGCCGGCCACGTAGATGCGCCCGGCCTGGGGCTGCTCCTCCCGGTTGAGGAGGCGCAGGAGCGTCGACTTGCCGGACCCCGAGGGGCCGACCAGGAACACGAACTCGCCCTTGCCGATCTCGAACGAGCCGTCCTTCAGCGCGACGACGTCGCCCTTGTAGACCTTGGTGACGTTCTCCAGCTTGATCATGCGGTGGAGGCAACCTCGAGGAGGGGGTGGCGGGCGGGAGGGCCCCCGCAGCGGCGGGAGCTCGCCCCTCGACCGACGGGAAACGTTACCAACGCGTCACGAGCCCGGACGCGCATGGTCGCGTGACCCTTGCCCCACCGCGCCCGGTTCAGGCCAGCTCCTCGGCCCGGCGCCAGCGCAGGTAGGCCTCCATGAACGGCTCCACGTCGCCGTCCAGCACGGCGTCGACCTGGCCGGTCTCGTGCTCGGTGCGGAGGTCCTTGACCATCTGGTACGGCTGCAGCACGTAGGAGCGGATCTGGCTCCCGAAGCCCACGGAGCGCTGCTCTCCCCGGATGGCGGAGAGCTCCTCCTCCCGCTCCTGGCGGGCCACCTCGGCCAGCTTGGCCCGCAGCACCTGCATGGCCCGGTCCTTGTTCTGGTGCTGGCTGCGCTCGTTCTGGCAGCTGACCACGATGCCGGTGGACAGGTGGGTGATGCGGACCGCCGAGTCGGTGACGTTGACGTGCTGGCCCCCGGCCCCCGACGAGCGGTACACGTCGATGCGGAGGTCCTTGTCGTCGATCTCCACGTCGGGCACGTCGTCCAGGAAGGGCGTGACCTTCAGGGCCGCGAAGGCGGTCTGGCGCTTGCCCTGGGCGTTGAACGGGCTCATGCGGACCAGCCGGTGCACGCCGTGCTCGGCCTTTAGCAGGCCGTAGGCGTGGCGCCCCTTGACCAGGAACAGGGCCGAGGAGATGCCCGCCTCGGAGCCCTCGGACACGTCGTCCAGCTCGGTGTCGAGGCCCCGCCGCTCGGCCCACCGCAGGTACATGCGCAGCAGCATGTTGGCCCAGTCCTGGGCATCGGCGCCGCCCTCGCCGGACTGGAGCTCGCAGATGGCGTCGGCCTCGTCGTGCTCGCCGGTGAACAGGCTGCGCAGCTCCAGGGCGGCCACGTCCGAGCGCACCGCCTCGACGGCCTCGGCGATCTCCGGCTCCAGCGACTCGTCGCCCTCCTCCCGGGCCATCTCGGCCAGGGTCTCGGCGTCGGAGATGCGGCCCTCCAGGCCCTCGTAGAGCTCGATGTCCTCGATGGCCGAGGACAGCTCGCCGGTGACGGCCCGGGCCCGGTCCGGCTCGTCCCACAGGTCGGGCCGGCTGGCCTCGGTCTCCAGCTGGGGCCGGCGGTCGCGGAGGTCGTCGATGCGCAGGTACCGCCGGGCCTCGGCCAGCGAGGTGCGGAGGCGGCTGAGGTCGTCCGAGAAGTCGCGCATGGCCCGCCGACGTTACCGCCCACCCCGGCGACACCCGGCGAGGCGGCCGGGGCCGACGGTCAGGCGGAGCCGTGGCAGAGCTTGAACTTCTTGCCCGACCCGCAGGGGCACGGGGCGTTGCGCGGGGTCTTGTCCCACTCGGACTTGACCGTCGGGGCCCGGGTGACCGGCTCGTCCACCTCGGGCGGCGCCTCCAGGCCGTTGGCCTGGGCCTGGGCCCGGGCCGCGACCTTGAGGCCGGCGCCGCCGGCGGTCGAGGGGTCCTCGGGGCCGGAGGTGGTCAGGGCCGGGGGCGGGCCGTCGGCCTGCTTGTCCTCCACCACCACCTGGGTGTGCATCACGTACTTCACGTGGTCGCGGGCGATGTTGCGCATCATCAGGCCGAACATGTCGAAGCCCTCGCGCTGCCACTCGACCAGGGGGTCCTTCTGGCCCAGGGCTCGCAGGCCGATGCCCTCCTCCAGGTAGTCCATCTCGTGGAGGTGCTCGCGCCAGTGCTGGTCGATGAGGCGGAGCATCACCTGGCGCTCGATCTGGCGGGCCGTCTCCTCGCCCAGCTCCTCCTCCCGCTTCTCGTAGTGGCCGGTGGCCTCGCCCATGAGCAGGTCGTAGACCTCGTCGGAGCTGATGCAGCGCCGCAGGTCCTCTGTGGTGATCTCGGTGGGCCAGTAGGTGGCGATCTCGGTGCGCAGGGTGTCGACGTCCCACTCCTCGCCGAAGTCCCCGGAGCAGTGGGTGTCGAGCAGCTCGTCCACGGCCTCGGCCAGGTTCTGCAGCGTCTCCTCCCGCAGGTCGGCCGAGGCGAGGATCTGGTCGCGGCGGGCGTAGATGACCTTCCGCTGCTCGTTCATCACCTCGTCGTACTTGAGGACGTTCTTGCGGATCTCGGCGTTGCGCTGCTCGACGGTGTTCTGGGCCCGCTCGATGGCCTTGGTGACCATCTTGGCCTCGATGGGCACGTCGTCGGGCAGGGCCTTGGACATGACCCAGTTCATGGCGCCGGTGGCGAACAGGCGCATCAGGTCGTCCTCCAGCGACAGGTAGAAGCGGCTCTCCCCGGGGTCGCCCTGGCGGCCCGAGCGGCCCCGGAGCTGGTTGTCGATGCGTCGGGAGTCGTGGCGCTCGGTGCCCAGCACGTAGAGGCCGCCGAGCTCCCGGACCTTGTCGCCCTCGGCCTTGCACTCGGCCTTGTGGCGGCTCAGGAGCGCCTCGTAGCGAGCGGTGCCCTCGTCGCCGTCGGTGTGGTCGAGCCCCTCGGAGGCCACCTCCTTCTGGGCCAGGCCCTCGGGGTAGCCGCCCAGCAGGATGTCGACCCCCCGGCCGGCCATGTTGGTGGCCACGGTGATGGAGTGCAGCCGGCCGGCCTGGGTCACGATCTCGGCCTCGCGGAAGTGCTGCTTGGCGTTCAGCACCTCGTGGGGGACGCCCCGCTTCTCCAGCAGGCGCGACAGCTTCTCGGACTTCTCCACCGAGATGGTGCCCACCAGCACGGGCTGGCCGGTCTCGTACCGGTCGACCAGGTCCTCGACCACGGCCTCGAACTTGCCGTCCTCGCCCTTGTAGATCAGGTCGGCCTCGTCCTTGCGGGCCAGGTCCCGGTGGGTGGGGATGGGGACGACCTGCAGGTCGTAGGTGCCGGCCAGCTCGGCCGCCTCGGTCACCGCGGTGCCGGTCATGCCCGAGAGCTTCTCGTAGAGGCGGAAGTAGTTCTGGAGGGTGATGGTGGCCAGGGTCTGGTTCTCCTCCTTGATCTTCACCCCCTCCTTGGCCTCGACGGCCTGGTGCAGGCCCTCGGACCACCGGCGCCCCTCGAGGATGCGGCCGGTGAACTCGTCGACGATCTTCACCTCGCCGTGCTGGAGGAGGTAGTCCTTGTCCCGCTTGTAGAGCTCCTTGGCCTTGAGGGCGGCCTGGAACTGGTGGACCAGGTTCTGGGCCACGGCGTCGTAGAGGTTCTCGATGCCCAGGGCGGCCTCGACCTTCTCGACGCCCTCCTCGGTGGGGGCGACGATGCGCTTCTCCTCGTCGACGTCGTAGTCCTCGTCGCGGGTCAGGCCCCGCACGATGCTGGCGAAGCGGTAGTAGAGCTTGGCCGCGTCGGCCAGGCGCCCGGAGATGATCAGCGGGGTGCGGGCCTCGTCGATGAGGATCGAGTCGACCTCGTCCACGATGGCGTAGACGTGGCCCCGCTGGGTCTTGGCCTCCTGGGACAGGGCCATGTTGTCCCGGAGGTAGTCGAAGCCGAACTCGTTGTTGGTGCCGTAGGTGATGTCGCAGGCGTACTGGGCCCGCTTGTGGGCCGGGTCGTAGTTGCCGGGGATGATGAGCCCCACCGAGAGGCCCAGCCACTGGTGGAGGCGCCCCATCCACTCCGAGTCCCGGGTGGCCAGGTAGTCGTTGACGGTGATGACGTGCAGGCCCTTGCCGGTGAGGCCGTTCAGGTAGACCGGCAGGGTGGAGACCAGGGTCTTGCCCTCGCCGGTCTTCATCTCGGCCACCCAGCCGAAGTGGAGGGCGGCGCCGCCCATCATCTGCACGTCGTAGTGCCGCTGTCCCAGGACCCGGGACCCGGCCTCGCGGGTGACGGCGAACGCCTCGACCAGCAGGTCGTCGATGTCGGCCCCGTTGTCGAGGCGCTGGCGGAACTCGGCCGTCTTGGCCCGCAGCTCGTCGTCGGAGAGCTTCTGCAGCTCGGGTTCGAGAGCGTTGATGTCGGGGACGAGGCCGGCCAGAGCCCGGATCTTCCGTCCTTCGCCGGCACGCAGGATCTTGTCGAGGACACCCATAGGAGGGTTCACCCTACCGGCCCACCGGGCCCCGGCCCCCGGCAGGCCCCGGGGCCCCGCCGCCGCCCGCCTCAGGGACCGTCGCGGTGCTGGCCCAGGTCCACGATCTGCTCCCGCACGGCGTACAGGGCGGCCTCGGTGCGGGAGTGGAGCTGGAGCTTCTCCAGGATGTTGCGCACGTGGTTCTTCACCGTGTTCTCGGAGATGAACAGCAGCTCGGCGATGTCCCGGTTGCTGTGGCCCCGGGCCAGGAAGCCCAGGACCTCGACCTCGCGGGCGGTCAGGCGGGGGCCGCCGCCCGCCACCGGGCGGGGCCCGTCGACCCGGTTGGCCAGGGCGGTGAACTCGGTCAGCAGCTTGGTGGCCATCGACGGCGTGACCAGGCTCTGGCCCGCGGCCACGGCCCGCACCGCGCTGGCCACCTCCTCGATCGACACCTCCTTGAGCAGGTAGCCGACGGCACCGGCCTTGACCGCCTCGTAGAGGTCGTCCTCGGTGTCGCTCACCGTGAGCATCACCACCTTGGCCGAGGGGACCTCGGCGGCCAGGGCCCGGGCCGCCTCGATGCCGCCCACGCCGGGCATGCGCACGTCCAGCAGGACCACGTCCGGCGAGGTCTCGAGGGCCATGGCCACCGCCTCGCGACCCTCGCTGGCCTCGCCCACCACGGCGATGTCGGGCTCCGGCTCGAGGACCAGCGAGAGGCCCCGGCGGAACACGGCGTGGTCGTCGCACACCAGCACCCGGATGGGATCGGTCTTCCCGTCACCGGGGCGGGCCATGGCCGTCATGCGTCGTGATCCCCCCCTCTCGGGGCCGGTCGAGCCGTCGTCCCCGCGACGCGGCCGGTCAGCCCGCCTCGTCGATGAGCCCGATGTCGCCGTCCTCGCGGCGGTACACCACCGCGGCCCGCCCCGTGTCGAGGTTGGTGAAGAAGAAGAAGCCGTGGCCCAGCAGGTCCATGCGCTGGGCCGCCTCGTCGGCGGTCATCCCCATGGTGGCGAAGCGCTTGACCTTGACGATGGTGGGCAGGCGGTCGCCCGCGGGGGCCGGCGGGGGCTCGGCCACCGGGGCCGCGGCTGCGGCGGCCACCACGTCGTCGGGGACCAGGCCCTCGGGCGCCGGGGCGGCCCGGCCGTTGCGGGCCCCGCCCTTGCGCTGGCGCTGCAGCTTGGTCTTGAGCTTCTGGAGCTGGTGCTCCAGCTTGGCCACCGCCTTGTCGACGGCCACGTAGCCGTCGGTGGCGGCCACCTTGGCCCGCACGTGGTGGCCGTGGCCCTCGAGGGTCACCTCGCACAGCTCGGGCTCGGCGATGCGGGGGTTGCGGTGGGTCGTGAAGTGCACCTCCGCCCGGTCCATCCCCTCGACGTAGCGGGACAGGCGCCCGATCTTCTCCTCGGCCTGCAGCCGGAGCCGCTCCGGGACCTCGGTGTGCCGTGCGCTGACGGTGACCTCCACGCCGGACCTCCTCCTGTCGCGTGGGGTGATGGTAGACGGCGGCGAGGGGCGTCCGTTCAGGCCCCGACCCGGGGCGACGGCGTCCGGGCCAGCGCGGCCGGCACCACCACCGCGCCGGCCCCGCCCAGGGCCGAGGCCGCGGCCCGCAGGGTGGCCCCGGTGGTGACCACGTCGTCGACCACCAGGACCCGGGTGCCGGGGGCCGGCGGCCGCACCGCGGTGAACGTCGGCCCGGCCGCACGCCGCTGGTGGGCGGGTTGGCCGGTCTGGGCCCCGCCGGCCTCCCGCCGCAGGAGGGCCCGGGCCGGGACGCCCAGGTGCCGGGCCACGGCCCGGGCCACCAACTCGGCGTGGTCGAAGCCCCGCCGCCGACGGCGGGCCGCGGTGGTCGGTGGCCAGGTGACCACGTCCACCCCCGCCCCGACCTCGGCCACCCGGGCGGCCAGGCCGGCGGCCAGCCAGGGCACCGCGGCCCGGCGGTTGCGGTACTTGACCCGGGCCACCAGGGCCCGGGCCGGCCCGTCGTAGCGCAGCAGGGCCACCAACCCGTCCAGGCCGGGCGGATCGGGCTCGGGCACCGGGGGCCGCAGGCCGGCGTGGCAGGCCGGGCACGGCGACGCGCCGGGGCGATCGCACACGGCGCAGCGGGCGGCGAGCAGCACCCCGCCATCCTCCCCACCCCCCACGACAGCGGGCCGGCTCAGGACGGGGCCACGGGCTCCATGGGGAGGGAGAGGCCGGAGGGGTCCTGGCCGGTCACGATGCGCTCGGCGCGGTCGGTGACCATGGACCTCCACTCGGGGTGGGTGAGGACGTAGAAGCGGTCGGTCCGCACCGCGTCGAGCACCAGGTCGGCCACGTGGTCGGGGTCGATGCCCCCGGCGATCAGGCCGGCCACCAGGTCGCGGAACCCGGCCGTCGCGGCCTGGTCGGCCGGGGCGCGGTCAGCGGCCCCGGGACGGTTGCGATCGGCCTCGTGGATGCGGGTGGTCACCCACCCCGGGCACAGCACCGACACCCCCACCCCGGAGCCGGCCAGCGCCAGCTCGCCGTGCAGGGTCTCGGACAGGGCCACCACCGCGTGCTTGGTCACGTTGTAGATGCCCATGAACGGCGGGGTGACCAGGCCGGCCATCGACGCCGTGTTGACGATGTGGCCCTCGCCCTGGGCCAGGAGGGTGGGGGTGAAGGCCCGCACGCCGTGGACGACCCCCCACAGGTTCACCCCCAGCACCCACTCCCAGTCCTCGGTGGTGTGCTCCCACATCGGGCCCCCGATCGACACCCCGGCGTTGTTGCACAGCAGGTGGACGGCGCCGAAGCGGTCCAGGGCGGTGTCGCGCAGGGCGTCCACCGCGGCCCCGTCGCTCACGTCGGTGGGGACGGCCAGCACCTCGGCCCCGCTCCCGGCGAGCTCGGCCGCCACCGCCTCCAGCGCCGCCTCCTCCACGTCGGCCAGCACCACCGACGCGCCCCCGGCGGCGCAGCGGCGGGCCAGCGCCCGCCCGATCCCCGACGCCGCGCCGGTGACGACCGCGACCTTGCCCTCGATGGTGTCCATGGCCGGCGACGCTACCGGGGTGGCCCGGCGACGTTCAGGGGCGGCGGCGGGGCGAGGAGGTCAGCTTGGGGTCGGTGACCACCTTGTCGCCCAGCACCTCGTCGATGCGGGCCACCAGGTCGACGTCGAGGGCGACGCCGGCCGCGGCCACCGTTCCCTCCAGCTGCTCGGGCCGGGAGGCACCGACGATGGCCGAGGCCACGTTGGGGTTGCGCAGCACCCAGGCCACCGCCATCTGGGGCATGGACAGGCCGGCCTCCTCGGCCAGGGGGCGCAGCTCCTGCACCCGGCGGAGCAGCTCGTCGTCGGCCAGGAAGCGGGAGATGAACTCGGCGCCGCTCTTGTCGTCGGTGGCCCGGCTGCCCTCGGGGGGCGGCTCCCCCGGGAGGTACTTCCCGGTCAGCACCCCCTGGGCCATGGGTGACCACACGATCTGGGCCAGGCCCTCGGCCTGGCAGGCCGGCACCACGTCGCGCTCGATGACCCGCCACAGCATCGAGTACTGGGGCTGGTTGGAGACGAACGGGATGCGCAGCTCCCGGGCCAGGGCCGCGCCCCGGCGGATCTGGTCCGCGGTCCACTCCGACACCCCGATGGCGTGGGCCTGGCCGGCGTGGACCACATCGGCGAAGGCCGACATGGTCTCCTCCAGCGGCGTCTCGTGGTCGTAGCGATGGGCCTGGTACAGGTCGACGTGGTCGGTCTGGAGCCGACGCAGCGAGGCCTCGATCGACTCCCGGACGTGCTTGCGGGACAGGCCCCGGTCGTTGGGCCCGAGGCCGGTCGGGAAGTACACCTTGGTGGCGATCTCCAGGCCCTCGCGGCGCTGGCCGGCCAGGGCCCGGCCCAGCACCTCCTCGGCCCGGGTGCCGGCGTAGACATCGGCGGTGTCGAAGGTGGTGACGCCCAGGTCGAGGGCGGCGTGCACGCAGGCCACCGCGGCCTCGTCCTCCACCTGGGACCCGTGGGTTATCCAGTTGCCGTAGCTGACGGCCGAGACCTTCAGGCCGCTGCGGCCCAGGCTGCGATGCTCCATGGGCCGTGACCCTACGGGCCGCGGCGGGCGGTGCGCGCCGGCCCTACTGCCCGAACGGGGGCGGGGGCGGCGGGGGTGGCGGGTAGTCGCCGGGCGGAGGGGGCGGCGGCGGGAAGCCTCCACCGGGAGGGGGCGGGAAGCCGCCGGGCGGGGGGGCGCCGTACCCCCCGGGCGGCGGGTAGCCACCGGGGGGCGGGTAGTCCCCGGGAGGCGGGGCCCCGTAGCCGGGGGGCGGGCCGCCGAAGCCCCCGGGGGGACCGAAGGTACCGGGACCGCCCTGCTCGGCGGCGATCACCTTGTTGCGGAACACCGCGAACCAGAGGATCGGCATCGGGAGGCCGAGGACGCAGCAGCACAGGCCCAGGACGCCCCCGGCGATGCCCAGGCCGATCCAGAGGCCCTTGGCCCCGGCCTGCTGGAACGCCCAGTCCGGCCGCTTCCCGGCGTCGACGGCCACGAAGATGCCGGCGCCCAGGAGGGCCAGGGAGAAGACGAGGCTGATGACCGTGGAGGCGGCGTTGCCGCCGTAGAACAGGAAGTCGCCGGTGGCCAGGACGGTGGCGGTGGTCACGGCGGCACCCTAGCCACGCCGGCCCGGCGCCTCCCCGGATGGTCCGGGCCGGTGGAGGGGTCCGCTCCCCTCCCGGCCGGGACCGGGTGTCGGTCAGTACCGGTAGTGGTCGGGCTTGTAGGGGCCGGAGACGGGGACGCCGATGTAGTCGGCCTGCTCGGGGGTCAGCTCGGTGAGCCGGACCCCGAGGGCGTCGAGGTGGAGGCGGGCCACCTTCTCGTCCAGCACCTTGGGCAGGGTGTAGACGCCGACCGGGTACTCGTCGGTCTTGGTGAACAGCTCGATCTGGGCGATGGTCTGGTTGGTGAAGCTGTTGGACATCACGAAGCTGGGGTGGCCGGTGGCGCAGCCCAGGTTCATGAGCCGGCCCTCGGCCAGGACGATCACCGAGTGCCCGTCGGGGAACTGGAACTCGTTGACCTGGGGCTTGATCTCCACGTTGCGCACGTCGCTCATGCGGGCCAGGCCGGCCATGTCGATCTCGTTGTCGAAGTGGCCGATGTTGCCCACGATGGCGTTGTGCTTCATCTTCGCCATGTGCTCGGCGGTGATGATGCCCTTGTTGCCGGTGGTGGTGATGAAGATGTCGGCGGTGTCGAGCACCGCCTCGAGGGTGGTGACCTCGAAGCCCTCCATCACCGCCTGCAGCGCGCAGATCGGGTCGATCTCGGTGACGACCACGCGCGCACCCTGCCCCCGGAGGGACTGGGCCGAGCCCTTGCCGACCTCGCCGTAGCCGCACACCACCGCGACCTTGCCGCCGAGCATGACGTCGACGCCGCGGTTGATGCCGTCGACGAGGCTGTGGCGGCAGCCGTAGAGGTTGTCGAACTTGGACTTGGTGACCGAGTCGTTGACGTTGATGGCCGGGAACAGGAGCTCGCCCGCCTCGAACATCTGGTAGAGCCGGTGCACACCGGTGGTGGTCTCCTCGGTGACGCCCTTGATGCCACTGGCGAGGGTGGTCCAGCGGTTGGGGTCCTCGGCCAAGGAGCGCTTGAGGGTGTCGATGATGACGCCCCACTCCTCGGGGTCGTCGTCGGTGGCGTCGGGCACGGCGCCGGCCTTCTCGAACTCGACGCCCTTGTGGACCAGGAGCGTGGCGTCACCGCCGTCGTCGAGGATCATGTTGGGGCCGCCACCGTCGGGCCAGCGCAGCACCTGCTCGGTGCACCACCAGTACTCCTCCAGGGTCTCGCCCTTCCAGGCGAACACGGGGACGCCCTTCGGGCTGTCGACGGTGCCCTCCGGACCCACCGCCACCGCGGCGGCGGCCTGGTCCTGCGTGGAGAAGATGTTGCAGCTGACCCAGCGCACCTCGGCACCGAGCGCGGTGAGCGTCTCGATGAGGACGGCGGTCTGGATGGTCATGTGCAGGGAGCCGGTGATGCGGGCACCGGCGAGGGGCTGGGCGTCGGAGAACTCGGCCCGCAGCGCCATGAGGCCGGGCATCTCGACCTCGGCCAGCTCGATCTCCTTGCGGCCCCACGGGGCGAGGGAGAGGTCGGCGACCTTGAAGTCGTGGTCAGGGTGGTTCGTCATGAGCTTCTTTCGAGAGGGCGCGCCGAGGCTCGACGCACTGGGATCTGCAGATGTCGACGGGCTGGCTGCAGCTGGCAGCACCCTGATCAGCCCGGCCGACGAGGTTAGCGGACGTCAGCGGGCCAATGCCGCCTTCAGGTCGGTGAGGACCGGGATCGGGCCGGGGTCGACCCCCGCGTCGGCGGCCAGGTGGAGGCTCACGAAGTCGCCCTGGATCACGAGGTCGAACAGCTGGGCCAAGGCCCCCTCGCCGACCGCCTCGATGTCGACGATGCCGTGCACGACCTCGTCGAGGACGTCGAAGGTGAGGTCGAAGCGCCGGCTGACCTGCGGGTGCTCGAAGGCGTGCCGGAACCGGACCACGGTCATCACCTGGCGGGTGACGTCGCCGTGCTGCCCCCACCCGCAGATCTCGTTGTGGACCATCTCGGGCAGCGTGGCCGAGAAGGCGGGAGCCTTGGCGTTCTCGTTGACCTGGCACTTGAACCGGTAGGCGGCCACGCCACCGAGGGCATCTCCGCCGTAGGCGATCGGGATGGTGCCACCGATCTCCCGGGCCAGGCGCTGGGCCGGACCACCGTCGACGATCAGCGCGTCGCGCCGGCGTTGGAGCTGTTGGGCGGCGTCGGCGACATAGGCGGCGGCCCCCGGGAACAGCCCGACCCGTTCGAGGACGAGCAGCGGCGGCACGCTGACCGAGCCGATGCCGGCACGCGGCATGGGGCACTCGGGCAGCTCGATGTGCGGCGCGTCCCACGACCGGGCGAAGTCGGCCAGTGCTCCGCCGGCCGAGAGCACCACCATGCGGGCACCGGCCGCCGCGGCGGCTTGGGCGGCCTCGACGGTCTCCTCGGTGTCCCCCGAGTAGGACACCGCGAAGCAGAGCGTGCCCTCGCTCACCGACGACGGCGGCTCGTGGCCCTTCACGACCGTCACCGGCACGGCCATGAAGGGCGCCGCCACCGCGGTCAGGACGTCGCCGGCGATCCCGCTGCCGCCCATGCCGAGCAGGACCACGTCGCTGACGTCGTCGTGCTCCGGCAGTCCGCCGACGTCGGCGACCAGGTCGGTCGCGGCCGCGACCTGCTCAGGGAGGGCGGCGACCAGGTCGAACATGCCGACGGTGTCGAGGAGCCCGGGGACGGTCATCGCCTACGCCTCGAAGGTGGGCTGGATGCCCTGGGCCTCGGCCTTGGCCAGCAGACGCTCGTGCTCGGCGTCGTCGACCGCCTCGGCCTCGTCGATCAGCATGATCGGGATGTCATCGGTGATGGCGTAGCGGCGGTGGAGGCGGGCGTTGTAGAGGGTGTCCTCGTCCTGGAAGTAGAGCAGGGGGCCCTTGTCGTCGGGGCAGGCCAGGATCTCGAGGAGCTGGGGGTCGAGGGCCATGAGTGGTCTCTCCTTGTCGATCAGGTCGGTCAGGGGGCGGCGATCAGGGCACGGACCTCGTCGACCTTGGCCGCGCAGGTCTGGGCGTCGGGGGCCTCGAGGTTGAGGCGCAGCAGTGGCTCGGTGTTGGACGCGCGCAGGTTGAACCACCAGTCACCGAGGTCGACGGTGAGCCCGTCGAGGCGGTCCTGCTCGTTGTCCGAGTAGGCCTCGGCCACCCGTTCGATGACCTTCGCCGCGTCGGCGACCTTGGTGTTGATCTCACCGGACGCTGCGTAGCGGTCGAAGGGTCGGCGCAGCTCCGACAGCGGTGCGCCCGACTTGCCGAGCTCCTGCAGGACCATCAGCGCAGCGATCGAGCCCGAGTCGGCCCGCCAGTTGTCGCGGAAGTAGTAGTGCGCGGAGTGCTCACCGCCGAACGCGGCGCCCGTCTCCGCCATCACCGCCTTGATGAAGCTGTGGCCGACCTTGGTGCGCACCGGTGTGCCGCCGCGCTCGCGCACGACCTCCGGGACGGCCTTCGAGCAGATGCAGTTGTGCAGGATCGTGGCGCCCGGGTCGGCGTCGAGCACGGCAGCGGCGACGATGGCGGTCGTGGTCGACCCGGAGAGCGGGGCGCCGGTCTCGTCGACGAGGAAGACGCGGTCCGCGTCGCCGTCGAAGGCCAGGCCGACGTCGGCACCGGACTCGACCACGCGGGCCTGGAGGTCGCGGAGGTTCTCGAGCTGGATGGGGTCGGCGGGGTGGTTGGGGAAGCTGCCGTCGAGCTCCCCGTAGAGGACCTCGAGCTCGACCGGGAGGCCCTCGAACACGGCGGGAACCACGAGGCCCCCCATCCCGTTGGCGGTGTCGGCCACCACCCGCAGCGGACGCAGGGCGCTCACGTCGATGAACGAGCGGACGTGCTGGGCGAAGGGTTCGAGCAGGTCCAGGCGCTCCTGGCCGCCCGGCCGGCCGTCGTGGGGGGGAGCACCGGCCAGAGCGAGGGCCTTGATCTCCCCCAGCCCGGAGTCCTCGCCGATCGGCTTCGCGCCGGCCAGGCAGAGCTTCAAGCCGTTGTACTGGGCGGGGTTGTGCGACGCGGTGAACATCGCGGCCGGGGCGTCGAGCGTCCCTGCCGCGAAGTAGACGAGGTCGGTCGAGGCGAGGCCGAGGTCGACCACGTCGAGTCCCTGGCCCCGGACCCCGGCCGAGAACGCCGCCGCCAGCTCCACCCCCGACGCTCGCATGTCCCGCCCGATCAGCACCCTCGTGGCGCCCCCGTCCTGGGCTCGAGCGAACACGGCGAAGGCGGCGCCGATGGCGCCGGCGACGTCGGCGTCGAGCTGATCAGGGGTGATGCCCCGGATGTCGTACGCCTTGAAGATCTGGTCGAGGTCGGGCATCGGGCGCCGATCCTACGGGGCGGCACCGGCCGGCGAGCCAGCCCAGTCGGCGGGCAGCTCGTAGGCACCGACCGCCGACCAGTGCCGGATGCGCCAGAGGTCCCGGAGCAGGCGCAACGTGTCGCGCGCCAGGCGAACGCTCGAGCGCTCCCCCATCCGCAGCCGGACCGGCACCTCGACGACCGTGCACTCGTAGCGCTCGAGCAGGTGGAGCATCTCGATGTCGAACGCGAACCGGTCGATCCGACCCAGCGCGAACACGAGCTGGGCGACGTCGGCGCGCAGAGCCTTGAGCCCGCACTGGGTGTCGTGGGGATGGCTCAGCAGGACGGCGGACGCGAGCAGGCTCACCCCCCGGCTCCCCAGGTCGCGCAGGAGGCCGGCCCCCTCGACCCGGTGGGTGCGCGGATGTCGGCGGTTGCCCACCGCGACGTCCCAGCCGGACTCGACCGCCGCGATCACGGTGGCGAGCTGGTCGGGCGAATAGGCGAGGTCGGCGTCGGTGAAGGCGATCGTGCGGCCCCGCGCCACCGTCACCCCCGCGCGCACCGCAGCCCCCTTGCCCCGGTTGAGCGGCAGGACGACGACCTGGTCGGCTCCTGCCGCGCGCGCCGCGTCGGCGGTGCCGTCGGTCGATCCGTCGTCGACCACGACGATCTCGAGCCCACCGTCGGCCTGGACGTCGGCCAGCGCGGCGCGGACGGCGGGAACCGTCGACCCCAGCGCCGTCGCCTCGTCGAGGGCGGGGATGACGACGGTCGCCCGCAGGGCTCCCGGCGGATCGGGACG
>DASQKY010000031.1 GCA_035630295.1 Acidimicrobiales bacterium
GGAGGAGGCCGCCACGGCCATGCGCGCCGCGGGCCAGCCGATCAGCGCGCTGTACCCGACCACTGCATCGCTCTATCGCAGCGTCGGCTACGAGATCGCCGGCTGGTGGGGCCTGCGGGCCGTCACGGTGGCCGACCTCCCCCGGCCGTCGGGCGAGGTGGTGTGGGAGCCGGTCGAGCCGTCCGACCCGGCGATCCCCGAGATCGCCACCGCCTCCGTCGCCGGGCGCGACGGCTGGATCAAGCCGCCACCCCGTTGGTGGATCAGCTGGGCCCATCGCCGCACCCAGAAGGGGGCGACGACGTGGACCTGGCTGGGCCGGCGGGCCGGCGAGCCGGTGGCCTTCGTCAACTACAACCACGAGAAGTCGGACCGGGCGATGTTCGACCTCGACCTGAACGTGATCCTCGGCGTCGACGGACCAGCCCTGGCCGAGGCCCTCGCCTTCGCCGGCGCCAACGGCACCACCGGCGATCGCGTGCGGACGACGCTGCCGGGCGCCCTCCTCGCCCGCCACGTACACCAGGCGTCCCGCATCCCGACGCTCGAGGACTGGCCCTGGATGGTGCGGATCCTCGATCTGCCCGGCGCCGTCGCCGCCCGCGGCTGGCCGGCCGGGCTCTCGCTCGAGGTCGACCTGCGCGTCGCCCCGCCGACCCACGTCCCCGACGACCCCACCGGGGGCGACTGGGTGCTCCGGGTCGCCGACGGCGCCGCGTCCTGCTCGCCCGGTGGGACCGGCGCGGTGGAGGTGGCGATCACCGACCTGGCCGCCCTGTACTCCGGCCACCTCGACCCCGCCCAGCTCGTCGCCGAGGGTCGTCTGGCCGGCGCCACCGAGGCCCAGGTCAGCGGGCTCCGAGCCGCCTTCGCCGGCTCTCCGAGCCTTCCGATGTTCTTCTGATCGACCCTGCTCGTAGCCTGGGTCCGATGGACGTCGAGCGTGTGCTGATCGCCGAGCCCCGTGGCTTCTGCGCCGGCGTCGAGATGGCGATCAAGGCGCTGGCCTGGATGGTCCGGGCCTTCGAGCCGCCGGTGTACTGCTACCACGAGATCGTCCACAACAAGCTGGTGGTCGACCGCTTCCGCGACCAGGGCGTGGTCTTCGTGGACGACATCGCCGAGGTCCCCGCCGGCCGGCCGGTGATGCTGTCGGCCCACGGCTCGGCCCCCGAGGTGGTGGCCGCGGCCCGGGCCAGCGGCGGATACGTGGTCGACGCCGTGTGCCCGCTGGTGACCAAGGTCCACCACGAGGTCAAGGTCCGGGCCGGCAAGGGCTATCAGATCGTCTACGTGGGCCACGACGGCCACGAGGAGGCGGTGGGCACCATGGCCGTGGCCCCCGGGGCCATCCACCGGGTCGAGACCCTGGACGAGGTGGCCGGCCTGCCCGAGTTCGACCAGCCGGTGGCCATGCTGGCCCAGACCACCCTCAGCCACCGCGACTGGTCGGGCCTGCGGGACGCGGCCCAGGCCCGGTTCCCGGAGATGTGGGTGCCGGGGCGCAGCGACCTGTGCTTCGCCACCACCAACCGCCAGACCGCCCTCCTGGAGATGGCGCCCCAGTGCGACGCCATCGTGGTCATCGGGTCGTCCAACTCGTCCAACACCATGGCCCTGGCCAAGCTGGCCTCCGAGGCCGGCTGTCCCCGGGTCTACCGGGTCAACACGGCCGACGAGCTGCCGGACGACCTGTCCGGCACCGTCGGGGTGACGGCCGGGGCGTCGGCCTACGAGGAGCTGATCGACGAGGTGGTCACCCGCCTGGGCCACACCAAGGCCGAGGCCGTGCCGGTCCGGGTCACCGACGAGGACGAGTACTTCCCCCCGCCCCGCAACCTGCGGGAGCTGGTGGCGGCCATCGACGTCGTGGCCACCCTGACCCTGGGCGGCTCCCTCCCCGACCGGCCCCCGGGCGACGACCGGGCGCTGCCGGCCAGCGACGTCCTGGCCGCCCTGTAGCAGCGCCGAGGCCGGGCCGGCGGTCAGCGCTGGGGACGGACCAGCAGGACGATGCCGGCGGCCCGGAACTCCACGTCGTAGCCCCGCTCGACCAGGGCGGCGACGACGTCGGTGCGGTCCCGCTCGTCCCAAAGGCCCACGCCGTCGTCGCCGATGGCGGTGGTGTCCAGGAGCACCGTCCGGGTGGCGGGCTCCCAGCCCTCCCCCGGGGGGGCGATGCCCAGCTCCTCGACCCGGGCCCGCTCGGCCACCAGCACCGTCACCTGGGGCGACACCGTGACGCTGGTGGCGCCGTCGACCTCGTCCAGGACGTCCACCGCGTCCATGCGGGCCCGGTCGACCTCGTCCTGGCTCCCCCAGGCCCACGGCTCGTTGAACGGCGAGGCCGGGGCCACCTGCACGAAGATGGCGATCGAGGCCAGCAGGATGGCGGCCACGACCCGGTGGTCGACCCGGATGCGGGTGACGCTGGGCTGCCCGACCCGGGACAGGGCCACGATGCCGGCCAGCACCAGGGGCACCAGGGCCAGCAGGAGCACCGACGGGAGCAGGACCTCGCCCGGGGTGGGGCCGACCGCCTGGCGCACCGCCTCCTCGCCCACCAGCCCGAGCACGATGGCGGGCAGGGCCGGCAGCACGAAGCGGGGCACCACCAGGGGCAGGAACAGCAACGGCCCCACCAGCACCACCAGGGCCCCCACGTTGGGCTGGATGACCAGGTCGGTCACCAGCCGCAGCGGGTCGCGCAGCACGGCCAGCGGGGCGGTGCCCCGGGCCAGCACCGCCTCGGCCGCGGTCATCGGGGCCCGGGGCACCGCGGGGGCCACCACCGCCAGGTAGGCCACGGTCCACAGGGCGCCGACCGAGGCCGTCACCGTCCCCGAGCGGGTGTCGCCGGAGGTGATGCCCAGCAGCCCCAGGGCCACCAGGACCATGCCCACGTCGGCCCGGGCCAGCAGGGCCAGGCCCAGGCACAGGCCGTAGGCCACCCACCGGCGCCGCTGGCCGAACCACGCCGCCCAGGCCAGGGCGGGCACGGCCGGCACCACCGCGCTCCACCCGTTGAGGTTGGCGGCGTAGATGACCGGCGCCCCGCAGTAGGCCAGGGTGAGGGCCATGGTCACCCCCAACCGGAGCTTGGCCACCTCCCGGGCCATGCGCCACAGGGGCACCACGGCCAGGCCCAGGCACAGGGGCTGGGCCACGGCCAGCACCGCCCCGATGGGCAGCCACCGGCCCAGGTGGAGCAGGGGCAGCGAGGCGAAGGCCCACTGCTCCCCCACCACGTCGCCCCCGGCCAGGGACGAGACCGGCCCCCGCCCGTGCTCCAGGTTCCAGGCCGCCTGCGACCACACCGCCAGCGACGGGCCCCCGTCCAGGGAACGCTGGGTGGCGAAGCCGATGGCCATCAGCAGCAGGGTCAGGACCCCGGCCACCAGCCAGGGCAGCGTCCGGTCGACCCACGCCGTGTCCAGCCGGGCCTGCATCCGCAGGGCGGCGGCGTCGAGCCGCCGCCGCACCGAGAGCCGCCCCCTGCCGCCCCTCACCGCTCGAGGGGGAGGGCCGGGTCGGCGGCCACCGGCTCCACCCGCTCGATCAGGTGCTCGCCCTTGTTCTGGACCTTGTTGACCTCGGTGCCCACCGGCCGGAGCACGGTGAGCTGAGGCGGGGCCGGCACCAGCAGGCGGCCCAGGGTGTCGAGGTCTTCGTGGCCCGGGTCCAACCACTCGTCCCACGCCGAGGGGGGCAGCATCACCGGCATGCGGTCGTGGATCTCGGCCATGACCTCGTTGGCCGTGGTGGTGACGACGGTGCAGGAGCGCAGGTGCTCCGAGCCGTCCTTGCCCGGGCCGTGCCACACCGTCCACAGGCCGGCGAAGGCGTAGGGCTCACCGTCGGTGCGGTGGATGAAGTACGGCTGCTTGGCCCTCTGGCCGGGGACCTTGTGCCACTCGTAGAAGCCGTCGGTGGGGATGAGGCACCGCCGCCGACGGAAGGAGGGCTTGAACGCCCCCTTGGTGGCCAGGGTCTCGGCCCGGGCGTTGATCATGCGGCTGCCGACCTTGGGGTCCTTGGCCCAGCTCGGCACCAGCCCCCAGTGGAAGGCGTCGACCCGGCGCACCCCGCCGTCGGCGTGCACCACGTACACGTCGTTGGTGGGGGCCACGTTCCAGCTCGGCTCCAGGCTCTCCTCCGGCGTCCCTTCGGCCCCGAAGTAGGACGCCAGGTCGGCCGGCGAGCTGGAGGACACGAAGCGGCCGCACACGGCGCGAGACGCTACCGGGTCGCCCCCGGCCGATCCCCTGACCCAGCGGTCAGGTGTACGGCGCGGGGTGGCGACGGGCCCCCGACCAGGGTCGCAGCCCGGCCGGGGGGTGACATCGGTCTCGACCGCACCCTCCGCTTGTCGCCGGGGGCGGCCAGCGGCAACCCTGAGGCGTTCGTCCCGTTCCCTGGAGGTCGTGGTGTTCGCAGGTCTCGGTCGCTGGTGCCACGACCACCGCAAGCTCGTCCTGCTGCTGTGGGTGGTCACCCTCGTCATCGGCGGCATGGCCCTCGGCGCCGCCGGCACCGAGTCGCGCTCGGAGTTCACCCTCCCCGACGTCGAGAGCCGCCGGGGCTTCGACCTGCTCGAGGAGCACTTCCCGGTGGGCGCCGGGCAGCGGGGCTCGATCGTGTTCGTGGCCGAGGAGGGCTCCTCGGTCACCGACCCCGGGGTTCGGGCCGAGATGGAGGCGCTCTTCACCGAGGTCCAGGCCATCGACGTCGAGGTCGAGGGCCAGACCACGCCGGTGTCGGTGCTCTCCCCCTACGACCAGGGCGGCGAGTCGCGCATCGCCACCGAGGGCGACCTGGCCGGCCGCCTGGCCTACGCCGAGGTGGAGCTGCCGGCCGACGCCACCTTCGAGCAGGCCGTGGAGGTGGCCGACGAGATCCGGCCCCGGGCCGAGCAGGTCGACGGCGTCGAGGTCATCCTGGGCGGCCAGACCTTCGCCGAGTTCGAGGAGCCGTCGTCGGAGGTCCTGGGCCTGGGCTTCGCCATCTGCATCCTGATCCTGGCCTTCGGCTCGGTCCTGGCCATGGGCCTGCCCATCGGGGTGGCCCTCTTCGGCATCGGCCTGGGCTCGATCCTGGTCGGCCTGCTGTCGCACGTGGCCACCATCCCCGACTTCGCCACCGTGCTGGGGGTGATGATCGGCCTGGGGGTGGGCATCGACTACGCCCTGTTCATCGTCACCCGCTACCGGGAGAACCTGCACGCCGGCATGTCGGTGCGCAAGGCCACCGTCGTGGCCATCGACACCTCGGGCCGGGCCGTGGTCTTCGCCGGCACCACCGTGGTCATCTCCCTGCTCGGGATGCTGGTCATGAACATCAGCTTCGTGACTGGCCTGGCCATCGGGGCGGCCAGCGTGGTGGCCGTCACCATGGTGGCCTCGGTGACGCTGCTCCCGGCCCTGCTCGGCTTCGCCGGCGCCAAGGTGGAGGTGACCCGGTGGCGGGGCCTGATCGCCGCCGGCCTGGTGGCCGTGGCCCTGGTGGGCATCGGGCTCAAGGTCCCGGCCCTGGGGATGCTGATCCCCCTGGCCGCGGTGGTCATCGCCCTCGGCTTCGTGGTGAAGCCCCTCAAGCGGGAGGTGCCCCTCCAGTCGCGGCGGGCGCCGGAGCAGATGTTCTCCTACCGCTGGAGCCGGGCCGTGCAGCACCACCCGGTGCGGGCCCTGCTGGCCGGGGCGGTCTTCCTGGGCGTCCTGGCCCTGCCGGTGTTCGGCCTGCGGTTGGGCTTCTCCGACGAGGGCAACTACCCCCAGGGCTCGGACACCCGGCGGGCCTACGACCTGCTGGCCGAGGGCTTCGGCCCCGGCTCCAACGGGCCCCTCCTGCTGGTGTCGCCGGCCCCCGACGGCGCTGATCCCGCCGCCCTGGAGGGTGTCACCCGGGCCCTGCGGGAGGCCGACGGGGTGGCCTTCGCCGCCGGCCCCGTCCCCAACACCACCGACGGGCCGCCGGACGCCTTCCTCTGGAACGTCGTCCCCACCTCGGCCCCGCAGGACGCCGAGACCACCCAGCTGGTCTCCCACCTGCGCGACGACGTCCTGCCCGAGGCCACCGCCGGCACCGGCCTGGACGTGGCCGTCACCGGCACGGTGGCCATCGGCGTCGACTTCTCCGACTACCTGGCGTCGCGGCTGCTGTGGTTCTTCGCCGCCGTGCTCACGCTCTCGTTCATCCTGCTCATGGTGGTGTTCCGGTCGCTGCTGGTGCCGCTCAAGGCCGTGCTCATGAACCTGCTGTCCATCGGAGCCGCCTACGGCGTGATCGTGGCGGCCTTCCAGTGGGGCTGGCTCGGGGGGCTGCTCAACTTCGACGGCGCCCCGGTCGAGCCGTTCATGCCCATGATGCTCTTCGCCATCGTGTTCGGGCTGTCCATGGACTACGAGGTGTTCCTGCTGTCCCGGGTGAAGGAGGAGTGGGACCGCACCGGCGACAGCCACCTCTCGGTGGCCAACGGCCTGGCCGCCACCGCCCGGGTCATCACCGCCGCCGCCCTCATCATGGTGTTCGTCTTCGGGAGCTTCCTGCTGGAGAACGACCGGGTCATCAAGCTGTTCGGCACCGGCCTGGCCACCGCCGTGCTCCTGGACGCCACCGTGGTCCGCATGCTGCTGGTGCCGGCCACCATGGAGCTGCTGGGCGACCGCAACTGGTGGCTGCCCCGCTGGCTCGACCGGATCCTCCCCCGGGTCGAGGTCGAGGGCCACGCCGAGGACGAGACCGACCCAGACGACCCGGGCCCCACCTCCGAGCCCGAGCGCGAGCTCACCCCGGCCTGACCACCCCACCGCTCCGGCGCTGGCGCCCGAGCGCGCCGGGCTCCCCGGCCCACCGGTCCTAGGCTGCCGGCGTGGCGCGGCGGAGGGGACCCATGGCCGGCGGGCGGGGGCGCGCCCGGCGCCGGGCGCGGTGGGCCCTGGTGGCCGTCGTGGTCGCTTCCGGCGCGGTGGGCCCGGGGCCGGCCGCCGCCGTCCCCGACGACCCTCCGGCCGCGGCCCCCGGCGCGGCGCGGGCTGCGGCGACGCTCCGCCTGGACCGCCGGTTCGACCACGTCCTGCGGGGCAACTTCTCCGGTGACGGCTCGGCCGCCTCGTTCTCGGCCCCGGCCATCACCGACGTCACCGGCGACGGCCAGGCCGAGATCGTCACCGCCACCGTGGACGGGTGGGTCATGGCCCTGCGCCCCGACGGCACCCCCTTGTGGAGCGCGGACCTGGGCGAGACCTCGATCCAGTCCTCGCCGGCGGTGGCCGACGTGACCGGCGAGGGTCGGCCCGACGTGGTGGTGGGCACCCTCGACGGCCGGGTGGTGCTGCTCGACGGGGCCACCGGGGCCACGGTGCGGACCTTCCGCGACGGGGGGATCCAGGGCTGCCTCCCGCTGTGCTTCCCCCGGGGGTTCCACTCCACCCCGGCTCTGGGCGACGTCGACGGGGACGGCCGGCGCGACATCGTGGCCAGCAGCTACAACCACTTCCTCTACGCCTGGACCGCCACCGGCCGCCTGATCTTCCGCCGCGACCTCTACGACACGAGCTGGTCGTCACCGGTCATCGCCGATGTCGACCGCGACGGGGCCAACGAGATCATCGTCGGCAGCGACGTGGAGGCCAGCAACCACGTGCTGGGCGGCCCTGACGGCGGGATCCTGTGGGTGGTCGACGGTCGCGGCGTCGAGCTCCCCGGCTACCCCAAGCGGTTCCCGGGCCAGGTCATCTGGTCGTCGCCAGCGGTGGCCGACCTGGACGGTGACGGCAACCTCGACATCGTGGTCGGGTCGGGCGTGTACTTCCCCGATCCCGCCGGCCGGCAGGTCATCGCCGTCACCGCCCGCACCGGCCGGGCCCTCCCCGGGTGGCCCGTCCCCACCGACGGCCGGGTCATGAGCTCCCCCGCCATCGGCGACCTCACCGGCGACGGCCGGCCCGAGGTGGTGGTGGCCTCGGAGGGCGGTTACCTCTCCGCCCTCGACGCCGACGGCCGGCTGCGGTGGGTGGCCTGCGACCGCAACGTCGGCAATCCGTGCAGCCCCGGCGGCGCCGGCACCCACTCCAGCCCGGCCATCGCCGACGTGGACGGTGACGGCCAGGCCGAGGTGGTGTCGGCCCTGGAGCTGACCCTGCGGGTCTACTCGGGTGACGACGGCACGGTGGAGGCCGTGCTCCCGGTGGGCGACCCCGCCTCCAGCGTGGTCCCGGCCACGGCCCCCAGCATCGGGGAGGTCGGGGGCCGCACCGTCATCGCCTACCAGGACCACGTCCGGCGAAGCCACGGGCAGCCCTACGGGCGGGCCGGCGACGTCCACCGGGTGCAGATCCTCACCACCGACCGGGGCCTGTGCCGGACGCCGTGGGCGTCGTTCAAGGCCGGGGCGGCCCGCACCGGCCGGCCCTCCACCAACGCCACCCGCTGGACGCCGTTCGAGTGCCCGGCCCCCTTCGTCGACCAGCAGTACCGGGACTTCCTGGGCCGCGAACCCGACGCGCCGGGCCGGGCCCACTGGACGGGCCGGCTCCACCACGGCACCCGCACCGGCTCGTGGATGATCAACGCCTTCCTCCGCACGCCCGAGTTCGAGGCCGTCGTCGCCCCCGTGGCCCGCGCCCACCTGGGGGTCACCGGCACCTACCCGGCCTCGGCGGCGACGGTCCGGGCCGGTGTCGCCCGCCTCCGCCGGGGCACCCCGCTGGCCACCGTGGCCGACGACCTGGTGGAGGCCACCCCGGCAGTGGCGGGCCTGTCCGACCGGGACTTCGTCCGGGCCGCCTACCGCCAGGCCCTGGGCCGCAGCCCGACGGCCGGCGAGCTGGCCACCGACACCGGCCGGCTGGGTGCCGGCACCACCCGGGGGAGCCTGGTGGCCGAGCTCACCGAGGGCACCGCCGGCCGGACCTTCCTGCGGGCGCCGGTGGACGTCGTCATGCTCTACCTGGGGATGCTGGGCCGGGCCCCCGACGCACCGGGCTACGCCTACTGGGTCCCGGAGACCCGCCGGAGGGGCGCCGACCGCCTCATCCGGGGCATCCAGGGCTCCCCGGAGTACCGGGCCCGCGTCACCTGATCGGGGTTCGGTCGCCGAGGGCCTCGCCGCTAAGGTGGCCGACCCACGGGCTGTGGCGCAGCTTGGTTAGCGCGCTTGACTGGGGGTCAAGAGGTCGGGAGTTCGAATCTCCCCAGCCCGACGTAGGAATCCCAGGTCAGAGCCACCCTCACGGGTGGCTCTCCTGCTTCCAGACCCAAAGGTTGCTACCGGGTTGCTACGCCGACTTGTGCTGGTCCGGTGTGCGGGCCCGGTTCATGGTGGACATCGTGGCCCCGGTAGGTGGCTACCCTCCGCCCGAGCACTTCGTCCTGCGCGCCCATGACATGGTGCGGAAGGCATCCGGATGGCTCATCTCGATGGGTCACTTAACGCGGCGGGGTGGCCACGGAGACTCGGGCCTTGGCTCGTCCGTTGGGGTAGAATGTCGCCCCATGCCAGCCGACCAGATGCTGTCCACCTTGGCCACGGCGGTCGCGGGCGCAGCTCTCGCTCTGATCGTTCAGGAGGTTGATCGCCGACGAAACACTCGCGCCCGCCGCGCCGGGCGCTTGAGCGAGGCGCTCGAAGACGCCCTCGCGGTCGCCAACGACAGCTGGTACGCGGCACTGGAGAGGGCGAACAGCCCTCAGGGGTGGACGGCAGCCCAGATCGCTCAGTCACGGGCGGTCGCTCACCTGCGCCACCGCGGCAGTGAGGGCCAACTTCAGGCCTTCACGGCACTCCTCGATGTGAACAGGGAGTTGTCAGAGCTCGTCTGCTCAGCGCCTCCGTTGAGCCGCACTGATGCCGAGTTGATCCAACTGACAAATCGTTGGCGAGACCGGCGAAACAGGTTGCTGGCGGCCTAGCAACCCGCCGCCCAGCAGAATCCAGGTCGGCTAGGCACAACGCATGTTCAGAGTCCCAGTCCTGTGCAGCCTCTATCGGCTTCGGTGACCGTATGCGTCTCGGGTTCAACGGCCGAGAGACCGGGCATGCGGCGATCCACGAGGCCGGCGACTTGCTGACGGAGGTGGGCCAGCTCGTCGCGCTTGATGTCGTTCTCGACGTTGGTGATCGTCTGTTGGAGATCGTCGGCAGCAGGCTGGCCGACGGCCGCCCACCTCGCCTCGGCGGCGTCGAGAGCGGGAGTGAGGGCATCGGCTCTCGAAGTGCGGTGCGACGGTCTCGGCGTCGATGTTCGCCATGTCCGCCGCCTCGTCCACGAACGGCGCATTCCGTTCGTGAAGTGGGGTCACCTGCTCTGCTTCGACCCCGCCGAGATCGACCTGTGGATCGACCAGAGCCGCCGCGGCCTGCGAATGACGGCGAGCGAGCGCCCGGGTGCCTAGTGGGGCATCGTCCACGTCCGTGGTGGGCGGGACTCGACGACGGTGAAGCCGGCGACGCTGTTGCCCTGGTCGACTAGCTCGACCCCTACGTAGGCGCCCTGATCGTCTTCGGGGTCGAGGGCGAACACGTCCACCTGGCTCGGGTGGTCGCTCTCGGTGCGGCCGGCGATGCGCACGACGCCGTGCGCATCGGCGGCCTCGAACCCGAGTCGCTCGAACCCGTTGGGATCAATCAGGACCACCCGGCAGACATCGTCGTCGGCCGTAAGCCGGATGCGGTCTGCGCCGGACGCGTCCATGACGACGACCCGACGGGTACGGACCTCGGTCTCGACCTCGAGACGAAGCCTCGCCACGTCCTCCCGCAGCCGCTCGACCGCCGCCAGGTCGTCCGTGCTGGGGAGCGTATCGTCACTCATCGTCGGGACCTCCTGTGGGTTCCGTCCACGGCCCCGGGCAGCTACCACTGCGCCGGGGCCACCGTGCGTCTCCGGTCGAAGACGTGGTGCCATCCATACCCACCGTTTTCACATGAACACGTGGATTGGCTTCTAGCGTCGGCGGCGTGGGGCGAACCGTCGAGGTCGAGAACCTGATCGACGCCCAAGGCATCGCCGACCGGCTGGGCGTCTCCCACCGCCAAGCGATCAGCGTCTACATGCAGCGGTACCCCGACTTCCCCCAGCCGCTCGGCATGTGGGGTCGCACCCGCCTGTGGGACTGGCTCGAGGTCGAGGATTGGGCACACCGGACGGGCCGGCTCGCCTAGTTGCCGAGCAGGGAAGCGACCTCGCTGCTCACGATGCAGCGGTTCCGAACTTCAGGGCGACGGGGAGTCGAGCGGGAGCTTCTCGGCGCGGGCCTGGTGGAACTGGCCCAGGTCGAGGATCGCTCGACGGATCGCTCGGAGGTCCTGGGGTGGTACGTCGACCCACTCCGGAGAGTCTGCCCCGACGTTGAATAGTCCCTTGGGCTCGTACGTCGTGGAGATCAGGTCGACGTAGGCGCCGTAGTCGATGACCCATACGTCGAAACGCTCGCCCGGTCGATCTTGCGCCGAGTAACCCCTCCGCACGACGTGAAGCACCCGAGCGTCGAAGAGGGCCAGCAGGAGACCATCGCGAGACTGGTCCTGGTTGACGAGGAAGCCCCGTGAGCGCTTCCCGCGAATGACCTGATCGATGACCCAACGGAGCAAGGCGGTCGCCTCTTCGCGACTGCGGAGAGCGGCCTCCTTGTCCGAGGTGAACCACGCCTGGGCGGCGCTGCGCACGTTGTCGACCGAAATCCTGTCGCTTCCGGCCTGCATGCCGGCCTTCGCGGCGATGTTGATGGCGTCACGCGGCACGCCCTCGGCTGCTCGGACCAGCTCATCGAACGCGCGGCGGTCCTTGAAGCCCTTCGCGATCAAGTTGCCGGTGCCCAGGACCCCAGCAGGGAGCTCGTCGGACATGAGATGAGCGGTCAGGAGTTCGACGAAGAACGAACGCGCCCGATCCTCGTTCTGCTCGAAGACCATGAAGTCGTCGAGGTTGACGTTGGCGGTGACGTCGGCGCCGAGTTCGATTCCGACCTCGGCGCCATCATCGAGCGCACGCCGGAACACGGTCTGCTGCTCGATGGCGGCGATCTTCACGGTTGCGTTCGCGAGGGGGAGGACGCACCGCACCAAGAACTCGCCAAGGAGCGGCTGAATCGAACTCGGGACACTGCTCCACTCGTCGAGCAGGAGCCAGACGCGCCGGGGCGCGAGTTCGCCGAGGATCGTCCGTAGCGCCTGAGCGACTGCGGCGAAATGGAGGTGGATCCTCTCGGGTCCCTGACGCAGCTCGCGAAGACGGCTACCGGTGCCATCGGTGTTCTCGGAGCCCAGAGAGACACCGATCGTGGCTGCCGGACCAACGGCCGCCGTCAGGCCGCCGGACGATCCCGACGTCGTCGTGCGCTCGGCCTCCGCTTCGACCTCCGCCAGCGGAACCCTGACCTCGGTGATCCCGTCCACGAGGGCGTCCAGGCCAGCAACGAGTCGCCCGTTCCCGAGGAGATCAGCGTTGTCGAGGACGTACTTGAGCAGCTCTTCGTGAACCTGCCCGAGCAGGTCGACCAGCAGCCGCGCCGTGCGCTCCGTCTCCGGAACGGCGCCGGCAGCGAACAGCCCCTCCGGCGACCCGACCGTACGAAGGTCCACATAGATCGACAGGTGGCCTTGCGACTCGATGACGCCCTGGGCGTATCTCAGCGCGTGAGTCTTGCCGGTACCTCGGCGACCGAACATGACCTGGTGGTCGTCGATCTCGAGCGCAGCGGTGACGCCGCTGTCGACGAACGTCTTGCGGAGATGCTCGTCCGACTTCTGATCTGCGCGGCGCGGGACCCTGGCAAGACCACGATTGATCGGGGACAAGGCGCCGTTCGACACGCTGGGAACGTAGCGCGAGGGGCGGCGACTGGGGTGAGGCGGCCGCGCCCGGTCAATCCACCTCAGCCCAGAGGGCGGCGGTCATGGCGTCAGCGGCGATGGCGCCGGCGTCGTCGAAGAGGTGGCCGTAGACGTCGCTGGTGATGCGGATCGAGGCGTGGCCGAGGGTCTCGGACACGATCTTCATCGGCACGCCCTGGGCGATCAGCAGCGAGGCGGCGGAGGGGCGCAGCTCGTGGGGCGACCATCGGTACTTGGTCGACCACGGGCCCTTCGGGGAGGCGGGCCGCTCGTCCTCGGGCGTGAACGCCCTCATCGTCACGTCGTAGACGAGGTTGCGGAAGTTGTCCGGGTCGATCGGGGTGCCGACCGGGGTGCGGAAGACGAGGTCGAGGCCCAGGGGTCGCTCGGGCCACACGCTGCCGGCCATCAGCCGCTCCTCGGCCTGCCGAGCCCGGTGCGCCCGCAGCGCGGCCACGACCGGGACCGGCAGGTGGACCGACCGTCGGCTCTTGGCCGTCTTGGTGTCGTTCACCTCGATGCCTCGACCGGTCACCCGGGTGAGGTTCCGCCGCACGGTGAGACGTGGGGGAGTGGCGTCGAGGGTGAGGTCCGACCAGGCGAGTCCGAGCAGCTCGGCCCGCCGCAGGCCGAGGGCGAGGGCGACGGCGAAGGCGAAGGCCGCCTCCATCCGGTCCCCTGCGGCGTATGCGAGCAGCTGCCGCGCCTGCTCCGGGGTGAGCGTGCGGCCCTCACGGGTGCCGACCTTGACCCCGTCGGCGATGGCGGCGACGTTGCGCGTCACCATGCCCTCGGCCTCGCCCCAGCGCAGCGCCCGGCGGAGCACGGACCGCGCCAGGCGACGGGTGTTGCCCGCCCGGCCCTCGGCCTCCAGCGCTCGGAGCATCAGCGAGACGTGGCGCGCCTGGAGTGTGCGCAGGCGCATCTGGCCGATGTGAGAGACCACGTAGAGCCGGACGACGTCCCGGTACATCTTCTCGGTCGACGGCGCCACGGTGCCCGGCAGCACGTCGTCCAGCCACATGCTCAGGAACCGGGCGACGGTGAGATCCCGAGGGGCGGGATTCATGCCGACCTCAACTGCGCCTTGGAGCTCACGTAGCCGATCGAGCGCCTCCACCTTGGTCCGGCCGGTCACGCTCTTGCGGATCTGTCGCTGGCGGATCGTCCCCTCGGCGTCGACGTAGTCCTCGAAGCCGACGGTGACGGTGCCGACCCACCGGCCGCGTGCCTTCTCGTGGCGGACTCCGCCCTCGCCGTTGGCTCTGGTTCGACGTCGGCTCTCCACCTTCGTCACCGCCTCGGAGGCTGCTACCGGGTTGCTACGCAGCCTAGATCAGTGTGTGACACGACGGATTCTGAGGGTACCGGTGGGACCAGAACGACGCCTCTAACCTGCGGCGATGGGACACTGGCGGCATCTCGCCAGTTGTGGCGGTAAACGCCGAACTCGGTCTGGGGGTCAAGAGGTCGGGAGTTCGAATCTCCCCAGCCCGACCACCGAAGTGCAGGTCAGAGCCACCCTCAGGGGTGGCTCTCCTGCTGTCAGGGCCCGAGGCTCAGCGACGTAGGGGTCTCGGGCCGCCCGCTCTGCCGTCAGTGGCGAAGGACCAGGACGGCCTGGGGGTCGAGCTCGTCGGCTCGGGGTGGCCGGACCAGTCGCTCGACCTCGTGCCACCCGCCTGGCCGGCCGGCGGCCACGACCGTGTCGGGGGAGCGGCGCCGGCTGGTGAGCTCGACGGCGTGGCCGTAGGCCTGCCGGAGGTGCTTCGTCTCGTCGCCGACGTGGAAGCCCAGCAGCAGGAGCCCACCGGGGGCCACGATGCGGCCCAGCTCCGCGAAGGCGTCGACCAGCTCGTCGTCGGGTGCGTACATGGTGGAGTACCAGGCAACGGCGCTGGCGGCCGAGCCGCTGGCCAGCGGCAGGGCGTCGAGCGCGCCCACGAGCAGCGGCGCGTCCGGCTGCTCCTGGCGGGCGACGGCCAGCATCCCCGGGGAGAGGTCGATGCCGACCACCTCGCCGCCGGCCGCCAGGTGCGGGAGCAGGCGGCCCGTCCCACACCCGACGTCGAGGATCAGCCCTCCGCCGTTGCCGCGGTGTCGGTCCACGAAGCGGGCCACGACGTCGAGCTCGTCGGGGTGCACGTCAGAGGAGCCGCCGACGAGTCGGTGGTAGTCGGCGGCGACGGTGTCGTGCGCGTCCCGGGTCGCTCCCCGGAGCCGCCATCGGTCGGTCACCGCGCCATGGTGGCGGGTCCGGCCGACGGTACGCGAACCACAAAGGCAGTGCAGGTGAGGGCCGGTCCACCAAGGCGTCCCGCGCCAAGCTGTGGCTAGGGTCGGCGCGTGGATGGCACCGGCACGGACGACGGCGGCGTCCTGCTCCGGCTCTCTTGCGACGAGGTCATGGTCCTGCACGAGGCGCTCAGCCGTACCGAGTGGGCCGACGACCTCGAGGCGGTGATGCTCGAACCCGGTGCAGAGCGTCAGGTCGCCACCGACCTCATGCTCGCCCTGCGACCAGGCGTCCCCCACCTGGGCACCCAGGCCTACGGAGCCGCGCTCTCGGTCGCCGAGGCTCGAGTGGTCGACCGCGACCGTCGCCCGTGAGCCCAAGACACCCGCACCGGGGGATGGCGTGACGGTGATGGTGGCCCTCCTGCGGGGCGTCAACGTGGGGGGCCGGGGCACGCTGGCCATGGCCGACCTGCGCCGGGTGGCGGAGGGTTGCGGCCACACCGACGTCCGCACCTACGTCCAGAGCGGCAACCTCGTGTTCTCCACCACCTCTCGCAGCACCCGGACGGTGGCCGACGGCCTGCGCGACGCCATCGCGGAGGCCACCGACGTCCGCCCCGACGTGGTGGTGCGGACCGCCCGGGAGCTCCACCGGGTCATCGACGACAACCCCTACGCCGACCGCGATCCCGAGCCCACCCAGCTCCACGTGGTCTTCCTGCCCGGCACGGCCAAGGCCTCGCTCCCGGGCCTGGACCTGGACGCGTTCGCGCCCGAGCACGCCACGGCCCGGGGCCAGCACCTCTACCTGTACCTGCCCGACGGCGCGGGCCGCAGCAAGCTGGCCACCACCCTGGCCCGGGGGGCGGGAGCGGAGGGCACCATGCGCAACTGGCGCACCGTCACCAAGCTGGCCGAGATGGCCGACGCCACCCCCTGAGGAGCCTGCTGGCGCCCCGGCCCGCTCCGGGGTCGCCGCTCAGAGCTGCGGGGGCACCTGGAGGCTCATGTGCACCTGGCGGGGTTGAGCGAACGTCTGTTCGGGCACGGTGGACCTCGTGAAGATGGCCGATGGTCCGAGTCCCAGCTCCAGGCCCGCGCTGGTGGATGTGGCGACGCGGCTGGGTGAGGTGGAGGTGCTGCTGGCGGGGCTGGCGGGTGATCTGGTGCCCGAGCGGGTGCCGGGGCACGCGTTGGAGCGGGTGATGGGGGTCCTGGGGCGCATCGAGCGGCGGGCCGGTGGGGCCCGGCTGG
>DASQKY010000032.1 GCA_035630295.1 Acidimicrobiales bacterium
GGGGGGTGTCGCAGTAGCCGGTGGTGGCGATGTGGTTGCGCCAGTAGGTGAGGTCGGCGGGTAAGGGCGTGATGCTCAGGAAGTCGGCGTAGGCGGCCTTGATCAGCTTGTCGCTCACCGTCGAGGTCGGCGCCGGGCAGGGATCGGGGGCGTCGCCCAGGTCGAGGTTGATGAACTGGGGCTGGTAGTCCTCGACCTGGGCGCTCGGGGTGTCCGGCGGGATGGCCCAGCAGTTCCGCCCGTAGCTCCACAGGCTGGCGTCGGCCGGGGACGCGACGTGGGGCACGGCGCCGTAGACGACCTCGGTCGCCCCGACGCCGCAGGCGCTGTGGGCCTCGGGTGGGGCGTAGGCCGTGGCGCCGACCGTGTAGGGGTCGACAGGCCCGTCGCTGGCCGCCCAGATGAAGCGGTCGGAGAAGACGGTGCCGGACCCCACGGTCACCAGGCCGCCATCGACCACCATCGACGACACCAGGAAGGGCAGCGGCGCGCCGTGCTCATCGATGAGGGGCACGGCGGAGGACTGGGACGTCGACCAACCGGTGCCGGTCCAGTACCGCCACGACGACAACGTCCGCAACGAGCCGGTGGGAACCCGGGCCACCACCGTGCGCAGGGTGTACACGTCCTGGGGCTGGAGGCCGTACAGGTAGTGGTGACTGCCGATGGTGAGGATGGTGGTGCCCCACGCTGGCTTGCCGTCCGAGGCGGGCAGGGTGACCGTCGAGCCGGTCTGGGTGAAGGTGGGCAACGAGAGCGAGATCACCGCGTTGGCCACGATCTCCCAGGTGGAGGCCACCCGCTCTTGGAGCAGCAGGTGGATGGTGGTGCCCTCCCTCACGCCGTGGGACAGCCAGTAATAGTGGTTGGAGCTCGCAGGCTTGAACCGGGCCGTGCGGTTGGGGCCGAGCAGCGTCTGGGTGCCCCCGGTCTCGTGGTCGAAGACCACCAGGGCGTTGTTGACGAGGTAGCCGCTCTGGCGGGTGCCGTCGGGGTTCACCGGGCCGACGAAGGGATCGTTGATCAGCAGCAGGGAGCGGTCGTCGCCGAGGGCGATGCTGGTGACGTTGTCGCCCCCGTTCAGTTCGTTGGCGTCGGCGCCATCGACGTAGCTGTCGACCAGGACGTTGAGCAGGCCGGCATCGCAGGCAGACAGCGGGGCCACGAGGGCGAGGGCGGCGACCAGGAGAGTCGCCCGGGCCCGGCGGCGGCGCGGAGCGACGCCCCGCTCGACGCACCCCCCTCCACCGATCTCGCCCATGACGCCCCCCGGTCCGGTGCCGACCTACCACCGCGCTCATAGCATAGTACGACACCATCTCGACCCGGACCACGGACTCCTGGACAGCGCCCGGGTCGCGGTTCGAGCCCCGCCCCGGAGCCAACGGCCGGCCCTCGGCGGAGCCGGGTTACGGTGGCCCGTCGCCCCTGGCGGCGACGGGCCTGTAGCTCAGTGGTCAGAGCAGGGGACTCATAATCCCTCGGTCGTGGGTTCGATCCCCACCGGGCCCACGCAGTTGCCGGTGCCGGCGGGCGGGGGGAGTACCGTGGCCGTCGATGGGCCCGGCCGACACCGATCTGCCGGTGCCGTCCCCGGCGGTCGGCGGGGACGGGCAGGTGTCGCCCCCCCGAACCCTGCTGGGCGTGGCCGCCGCCGTGGCCGTGGCCGCGTGGCTGGCCCGGGTGGCCACCGACGGCCCGGTCGAGACGGTGGCCGGCAGCGCCCTGGAGCTGGCCGCGCTGGTCGCCCTGCTGGCCTGGGCCGGGGCCCGCTGGCTGCCGATCCGTGAGGTGGCCGCCGGCATCGGACGCTGGCGCGTCGCCGCGGTGGTGGCCCTGGTGGTGGCCGTGCTGGCCGGCCAGCACCTCCGCCACGTCGACCTCTATCCCTTCGAGCCCTGGGACATGTACACCGAGCCGGTCGAGGCCTCCGGCTACCTCGAGCTGCGGATGCGGTCCGGGCGCCGCGACCTGGGGCCCCTGCCGCTGGCCGACGCGGTGCCCACCACCGCGGTGCGCGCCTACCTCAGCGGCCTGCAGCCCTACGCGGTGCGGGCCTCGGGCGGCGATGCCGAGGCCGAGGCGGTCGTCACCCGGGCGGTGCGGGCCGTGGTGGCCGAGCTGGGGCGCGACGACGTCGAGGTGGTGACGGCCCGACGCTGCGTGGTGCAGGAGCCGACGCGGGACGACCCCGCCGACTGCCAGGTGCTCCTGGACATCCCCGTCGATCCGGCGGGGACGGGGCCGTGATCCACGCCCGGGCCCGCGCCCCCCACCTGGCCGTCCTGCGGGTCACCGTGTTCGGCATCTGGTTCGTGACCGTGGCCCAGCTCCGGGTCCGGCAGTTCGCCACCATCCCCCCCGAGCTGGTCCAGCCGCCCGGGCTGCTGCGGGCCCTGCCCCTGGAGGAGCTGCTGGCCCGGCCCAACCTGCTCCAGGTGCTGCAGGTGGTGGCCCTGGTCGGCTGCACCCTGGCCGTGGCCGGCGTCCGGCCCTTCCCGGTGGTGGCGCTGCCCACCGTGGCCGTGCTGTTCGTGCTGGACGGGGCCATGAAGAGCGTCGGGGGCTTCACCAACCACGCCCAGACCGCGGTGCTGTACGCAGCGGGCATCCTGGCCGTGTTCCCGGCCGCGGATGCCTGGTCGGTGGCCCGCCGCCCGGCACCGGACCGGCGCTCGCCGTGGCTCCACCGGGCCCCCCTGGTCCTCTCGACCCTGGTGATCACCACCGCCTACACCATGATCGGCCTGCGCCGGCTGGTCGACGGCGGCCTGTCGCTGGTGACCGGCGCGTCGGTGGAGACCTGGCTGGTCAGCCGGTCGCTGGAGTACGGCCGCTACCCCTTCGACGACGGGCTGCTGGTGCTGGAGCACCGGTGGCTGCTGGGGCTGGCGGTGGCCGGCATGGCCCTCACCACCTGCTTCGAGAGCCTCAGCCTGCTGACCCTGCGGTCGGACCGGTTCCGACTGGTGTGGCTGGCGGTGATCGTGCCCTTCCACGTGGTGACGCTGTTCGCCATGCGCATCTTCTTCTGGGAGAACCTGATCCTGGTGGTGGTGCTCCTCACCGGCCTGCCCGACCGGCTGGTGGGCCTGGTCGAGCGTCGGCGGGCGCCGGCGGGCCGTGCGCCATTGAACCGGGCGCCCGCCAACCGGGCGGCGGCCCGTCAGTCGTCGGCGCCGAGCCAGCCCTCGCTGCGCTCCAGGAGCCAGCGGCTGACGTCCATGGCCCGGTCGAGCTCGGTGCACAGCAACTCGCGCTCGCCCACGTAGACCTCGGAGAGGGAGACCTCGACCCGGCCCACGATGCCGATGCTGCGGTCGGCGGCATCGGTGACCGAGGCGAAGGAGTCGATGGCCGAGACCTCCAGCGGCAGCTCGGTGCCCCCCACGCCGGCCAGGTCGGTGGCCAGCACCAGCAGGTCGGGCGAGAGGGCCAGCGGGGGCAACGACCACGAGAAGTGCAGCGGGAAGCGGTGCAGGTCCGGTGGATCCGCGCCCTCCTCCATCTCCAGCACCAGGTCCTCGAACGACAGCAGGACCCGGGGGTCGATCTCCAGGGCCAGGTGGATGTCGAGGGGGCCGCCGCAGGCCTCCTCGGGGTGGAGGTCGACCTCCCAGGCCTGGCGCAGCGAGTACGTCTCGACGAAGTGCCGCTCGTCGTGCACGTGGAAGCCGTGCGCGATGGCGTGCTCCTTCTGCTCGGCCACGAAGCCGGCGACGTCGATGACGGCCACTGCGTTCCTTTCGGGGGATCGGGCGGCGGCCAGCCTGCCATGCGGCGTGACGGGCCCGGAAGCCTCGCCCGGTGGCGACGCTACCGTGCCCGGCGTGACCGACGACGAGATCCTCGCCGTGCTGGGCGAGGCGGCGGCCGCCGTCGCCGCCGCCCTCGCCGCCACCCCCGACTGGGGCGAGGCGGGCACCCGCCCGGGCCAGCACCTGAGCGACCTGGCCGCCGACGAGGCCGCCATCGGGGTGCTGTCCGCCGCCGGCCTGTCCGTGTTCAGCGAGGAGAGCGGCCGCACCGGGGCCGACACCGACCTCACCGTGGTCATCGACCCCGTGGACGGCAGCACCAACGCCTCTCGGGGGGTGTCGTGGTGGGCCACCAGCCTGTGCGCCATCGACGACCGGGGTCCCCGGGTGGCCCTGGTCGACGACCTGGTGCACGGCACCCGGGCCACCGCCATCCGGGGCCGGGGGGGCGAGGCGGACGGCGCGCCCCTGGCCGCCAGCGGGTGCACGGACCTCTCCGCCGCCATCGTGGGCCTCAACGGGCTGCCGGCCCGCCACCTGGGCTGGGCCCAGTGCCGGGCCCTGGGCGCCGCCGCCCTCGACCTGGGGGCCGTGGCCTCCGGGCGCCTCGACGCCTTCGTGGACTGCAGCGGCGACGGCCTGGCCCCCTGGGACTACCTGGGTGCCGCCCTGCTGTGCGCCGAGGCCGGGGCCACCGTCCTGGCCCTCGACGAACGTCCCCTCCACGATCTGGGGGCCCCCGTCCGCCGCCCCGTGGTGGCGGCGGCCACCGCCGAGCTGGCCCACGAGCTGGCCGATCGCTACCGCCGGGCCGGCCCCCTGCCCCGCCTCGCCCCTTGAGGTGAGCAACGGTGCGTCGGGCCTGGTGGGGGGGCCGTAGGCTGCGCTGATGCACCCCGGGCTCCACCGCACCCTCCTCCGGGTGTTCCGGCGGCTGCCGACGTCGGCCCGGCGGCGGGTGGTGCGCACCATCGCCCCGTCGTACACGGTCGGGTCCATGTGCTTCGTCGAGCGCGACGACGGCGCCCTGCTCCTCGTGCAGCACTCCTACCGGCGGCGCTGGGGCGTCCCCGGCGGCCTGCTGGAGCGGGGCGAGGCCACGGCCGAGGCCGCCGTCCGCGAGGTGCGGGAGGAGGTGGGCGTGGACGTGGTGCTGGTGGGCGAGCCGGCCGTGGTGGTCGAACCGGACCCCCAGCGGGTCGACGTGATCTACCGGGCCCGGCTGGCGCCCGGGGTGGCCCCCGACGACGCCCACCCCTCCAGCCCCGAGATCGAGACCGTACGGTGGTTCCCGGCCGGGGCGCTGCCCGAGCTCCAGCACGAGACGGCCTGCGCCTTCGTGGCCCTGGCCCGGGCCCGGGGCACGAGCGAGGCCGACCACGTGGCCCAGCGGCTGGCCCGGGAGCGGACCGGGTAGCGTTCGCGGCCTCCGCACCGCACCGCCGGTGCCCGGCCGGGGGCGTAGCTCAGTTGGCCAGAGCGTCCGGTTTACACCCGGAAGGTCGTCGGTTCGATCCCGGCCGCCCCCACCAGACGCGTCGGCGGGACCGGCCTCAGGGGGCGACGGCCACGGCCAGGGCCAGGCGGGCCATGGCCTCGAAGCCGGTCTCGCGCTCCTGGATCGAGAGGCGCTCCCCGGTGGGGAGGTGGTCCGACACGGTGAGCAGGGCCAGGGCCCGGGCCCCGGTCTCGGCGGCCACGCCGTACAGCCCGGCGGTCTCCATGTCCACGGCCAGGGCCCCCAGGGCCGAGGTCCGGTCGTTGACCCCCAGGTCGGGGGCGTAGAACAGGTCGGAGGTGAACACGGGGCCGACCCGCACCGGCACGCCGGCCGCCTCGGCGGCGTCGACCGCGGCCCGGGCCAACCCGAAGTCGGCCACCGCGGCCAGGTCCAGGCCGCCGGAGCGGATGCGGTTGACGTTGGAGTCGGTCGAGGCCCCCAGGGCCACCACCACGCTGCGCAGGGGCAGGTCGGGGCGCAGCGAGCCGCAGGACCCGACCCGGATGAGGCGCTCGACGCCGTACTGGCGCACCAGCTCGGTGGCGTAGACGGAGACCGAGGGGATGCCCATGCCGTGGGCCACCACCGACACCGGCTGGCCCTGGTGGGTGCCGGTGAAGCCCTCCATGTTGCGCACGTCGGTGACCAGGCGGGCGTCGTCGAGCAGGGTCTCGGCGATGTGGCGGGCTCGGCGGGGGTCGCCGGGCATGAGGCAGACCGGTGCCACGTCGCCCGGGGCGGCGGAGATGTGGGGGGTGGGCACGGCGCCTCCGCGGTGGACGGACGGCCGACGGTAGCGGCTGGCCGCCGGGCTCTCAGGGGCCGGTGGCGGCCGTGGTCGAGTGGCGCAGGCCCGGTACCAGGCCGCCGTCGCCCAGGGCCCGGAGGGCCCGCAGCTCCGCCACGTCGACCACCACGGCGTCGTCGGGCTCGCGGGTGCAGATGAAGGTGACGACGCAGTCGGCGCAGGCCGGCGTGTGCTCGAGGGCGCAGTCGGCGCAGCTGATGCGGAGGGGTTCGGATCGGTCCACGAGGCGATCATGGCCAGGGGGTGTGACAGCGGGGCCCCCGGCCACGCACCATGGAGGCCCCATGGCCGCCGCCCGCCCCGCCCCCGCGCCCCCCGCCCCGCCCCGCCCGGCGCGTGCCGCGCTGGGCGACCAGGCCCTGGCCGCGGGCCGGGCCGCCGGCCTCGACGCGGCCGGCATCGCCACCGCCGAGCCCTTCACCGACACCCGGCGGGTCCTGGAGGAGCGGCGGGCCGCCGGCCTCCACGGGGGCATGGCCTTCACCTACCGCAACCCGGCGCGCTCCACCGACCCGCGGGCCGTGCTGCCCAGCGCCCGGGCCCTGGTGGCCGGGGCCCGGGCCTACGGCGGCGGCCCCCCGGCGGCGCCCACCGGTCCCGGCCCCCACGGGCGGGTGGCCCGGTACGCCTGGAGCGACCACTACGCCGCCCTGGCCGCCGCCCTGGAGGCGGTGGCCGGTGTCCTGCGGGATGACGGCTGGAAGGCGGTGGTGGTGGTGGACCGCAACGACCTGGTCGACCGGGCCGTGGCCCACCGGGCCGGCTTGGGCTGGTACGGCAAGAGCAGCCTGCTCCTCCTCCCGGGGGCCGGGAGCTGGTTCGTCCTGGGGGCCGTGGTCACCGACGCCCCGCTGGCCCCCACCGCCGAGGGGCCCGAGCCCGACGGCTGCGGCGGCTGCACCCGCTGTCTGGCCGACTGCCCCACCGGGGCCATCGTCGCCCCCGGGGTGGTCGACGCCCGCCGCTGCCTGGCCTGGGTGGTGCAGGCCCCCGGGGCCGTGCCCCGCGAGCTGCGGGCGCCCCTCGGCGACCGCATCTACGGCTGCGACGACTGCCAGGACGTGTGCCCGCCCAACCGGGTGGAGCTGCGCCGCCACCGAAGCGATGGAGCCCCGGTCCCCGAGCCTGCGTCCCGGGACCGGGGCGAGGGGCCGTGGGTCGGCCTCCTCGACCTGCTGGCCCTCGACGACGACACGCTGCTGGCCCGCCACGGCCGGTGGTACATCGCCGAGCGCGACCCCCGTCACCTGCGCCGCAACGCCCTGGTGGCCCTGGGCAACGTGGCCGATCCCGACGACCCGGAGGTGGCGGCGGCCCTGGAGCGGGTCCTGGCCGGCCCCGACGACCTGCTGGCCGCCCACGCCGCCTGGGCCGCCCGCCGCCTGGGCCGGGACGACCTGCTGGCGGCCCTGGGCCCGGACCGGGGCCCCGAGGTGCGGGCCGAGCTGGCGGCGCCGGCCCCGGAGGTCCGCCGGTGAGGCACCTGCTGGTCACCAACGACTTCCCACCCAAGCACGGCGGGATCCAGCAGTACCTGTGGGAACTGTGGCGCCGCCTGCCGGCGGGAGACACGGCGGTGCTGACCGCCGCCCACCCCGACGCGCCGGCCTGGGACGCGGCCCAGGGCTTCCGCATCGAGCGCACGCCCGAGCGGGTGCTGCTGCCCACCCGGTCGCTGGCCGCCCGCATCGACCGGCTGGCCGTCGAGGTCGACGCCGAGCTGGTCCTGCTCGACCCGGCCCTGCCCCTCGGCCATCTCGGCCCCCGCCTGGAGCGGCCCTACGGCGTGGTCCTCCACGGGGCCGAGGTGACGGTGCCGGGGCGGATGCCGCCCACCCGCCCGGCCCTGGCCCGCGTGCTGCGGGGGGCCCGGTTGGTGGTGGCGGCCGGCGGCTACCCGGCGGACGAGGCCGAGCGGGCCGCCCGCCAGGGGCTGCCGGTGGTGGTGGTGCCGCCCGGGGTCGACACCGAGCGCTTCACCCCGCTGGCCGAGGCCGAGCGGGCCGCGGCCCGGGCCCGCTGGGGGGTGCCGGCCGACGCCGAGCTGGTGGTGTCGGTCAGCCGCCTGGTGCCCCGCAAGGGAATGGACGTGCTCATCGACGCCGCCGCCCGGCTGGCCCCCGACCGCCCCCGCCTGCGGGTGGTGATCGGGGGCGGGGGCCGGGACGAGGCCCGCCTGACTCGCCACATCCGCCGTACCGGCGCCCCGGTGACCCTCCTCGGCCGCTTCGCCGAGGAGGACAAGCCGGCCCTGTGCGGCATGGGCGACGTCTTCGCCGTGCTGTGCCGCGACCGGTGGGCGGGGCTGGAGCAGGAGGGGTTCGGCATCGTGTTCCTGGAGGCCGCGGCCTGCGGCGTGCCCCAGGTGGCGGGGGCCAGCGGGGGAGCGGCCGAGGCGGTGGCCGACGGGGTGACGGGCACCGTGGTGGCCGACCCCACCGACCCCGGGGCAGTGGCCCGGGCCCTGGCCGCCTACCTGGACGACCCGGCCCGGGCCGAGGCCGAGGGCCGGGCCGCCCGGGCCCGGGCCGAGGCCGAGTTCTCCTACGACCGCCTGGCCCGATCCCTCCAGGACGCCCTGCCCACGGCCGACAGGCTGCGCTGACGGCGGGCGCCGCCACAGTGACGGAGCGTGGTTGCCTCTGGCATTTGACCGCGCTGCGTGGTAGATTGCCGCCGTCCACCACTCATAGTCACGTAGAGAATCATCACGACGACGTTCCGTGTCGTCGGAGAGGGAGAGAGACCCATGGGCCAGACGACCTCCGCGCCGGCCGACCCCCCCCGTCGGACCACGCGCCGCCGTCTCACCGCTCCCCGCCTGCTGGTGGTGGGGGCCCTCCTCCTGGGCGGCCTCGGGCTGGCCGGGGTCGAGCGCCCCCAGCCGGTGGCCGCCTCCGGGCCGGCCCACCCCACCCTGGTCAACCCCCTCCCGGCCAACACCACCCCCCACGTCACCAACGGTGACGTGAAGACGGTGGCCGTGGCCGGCGACACCGTGGTCCTGGGCGGCAACTTCACCGCCTCGACCGACCCCGACGGCACGCCCGTCAACCGGTCCTACCTCCTGGCCTTCGACCGCAGCACCGGCCGGATCCGCCGCGACTGGGCCCCCCAGCTCGACAACGAGGTGTTCAGCGTGGTGGCCGCCCCCGACGGCCAGTCGGTCTACGTCGGCGGCCGCTTCAACCGGGTCGACGGGCTGTCCCAGCTCAAGGTGGCCCGCATCTCCATCGCCGACGGCCGCCCCCTGCCCTTCAAGTCCGGGGTCAACGCCGTGGTCACCGCCATGGCCCTCTCCGGCGACCGCCTCTACATCGGCGGCGTGTTCGGCAACGTGCAGGGCCGCACCCGTCGCGTCGCCGCCCTGGACGCCCAGACCGGGACGGTGGACGACGACGTGGACGTCCCCTTCGCCGGCACCCACCGCGGCGGCGAGGGCAAGATCTGGCGCATCGAGGCCTCGCCCGACGGCCAGCACGTCGTGGTGGTGGGCAACTTCGCCACCGTGGGCGGCCAGCCCCGCAACCAGGTGGTGAAGCTGGACGTCAACGGCGACGGGCCGGTGACCCTCTCGCCCTGGTCCACCACCGCCTTCGCCGGCTACTGCGCCAGCTTCACCGACTACGTGCGCGACGTCTCCTACAGCCCCGACGGCTCGTACTTCATCGTCGTCACCACCGGGGCCAAGGGCACCGGCCTCAACGGCCAGTGCGACGCCGTGAGCCGGTGGGCCGACTCCACCACCGCCGGCGCCACCCCCCAGTGGATCAACTACTCCGGTGGCGACTCGCACTACTCGGTCGAGGCCACGGGGGCCGCGGTGTACGTCGGCGGCCACTTCCGGTGGTCCAACAACCCCTACGGCACCGACTCGCTCGGGCCGGGCGGCGTGGGCACCGAGGGCATCTCCGCCCTCGACCCCAGCAACGGCCTGCCGCTGTCCTGGAACCCGGGCCGAGACCGGGGCCAGGCCGTGTGGCAGATGGTGGCCACCCCCGACGGCCTCTACGTGGCCAGCGACACCGACCGCATCGGCCGGTGGTACTACCACGGCCGCATCGCCTTCTTCCCCCTGGCCGGCGGCCTGCCCGTGCCCCAGCCCGAGCGGGCCGGCCTGCCCGTCCAGCTCGACCAGTACGCCCCGGCCGGCGGTGGCAACCCGGCCCGCATCACCACCCGCGGCTACGACGGCTCCACCCTGGCCGCCCCCACCGCGGCGGTGGCCGACGCCTCGGCCCTCTCCGGCGCCCGGGCCGCCTTCGTGGCCGGCGGGGTGCTCTACACCGCCCACTCCGACGGCACCCTCCGGGCCCGCTCCTACGACGGGACCACCCTGGGCGCTCCGGTCACGGTCAACCTCCAGCGGATGACCACCTTCGCCTCCGACCTGGAGCGCATGAACGGCGCCGTCTACGACGACGGCCGGCTCTTCTACACCGTGAGCGGCTCGTCCACCCTGTACATGCGGTACTTCTCCACCGAGAACCGGGTGGTGGGGGCGGTGCGCTTCGACGTGTCCGGCTCCGGCGGCGGCGTGTCCTACAGCCAGGTCGGCGGCATGGTCCTGGCCGGCCCGCACGTGTACTACGTGGACCGCCAGGCCGGCACCCTGGTCCGGGCCACGTGGCGGCCCGGCGGCGGCATCGACGGGGCCACCCGCACCACCGTCAGCCCGGCCAACGCCAACGGCCTGAGCTGGACCGGCACCGTGCTGTTCGCCCGCCCGGGCCAGGTGTCCAACCAGCCGCCCACCGCCGCGGTGGCCGCCTCCTGCACCGGCCTGCGCTGCGACTTCGACGCCTCGGGCTCCACCGACGCCGACGGCGTGATCACCGGCGTGAGCTGGACCTTCGCCCCCGGCCAGACCGGCACCGGCACCACCACCAGCCACACCTTCGCCGAGCCCGGCACCTACACCGTCTCGGCCACGATCACCGACGACGACGGGGCCACCGCCATCGGCACCCGCACCGTCACCGTCACCGACCTGCCGCCCACCGCGGCCTTCACCGCCCAGTGCGACCAGGGGGCCTGCTCGGTCGACGGCTCCGGTTCCGACGACCCCGACGGCGACGTCGAGTCCTACGCCTGGGCCTTCGGTGACGGGGGCACGGCCACCGGGGAGACCGCCGTCCACTCCTACGACGAGTCGGGCACCTACACCATCACCCTCACGATCACCGGCGGGCGGGGCCGGACGGCCACCGCCACCCGGCAGGTCACCGTCACCGTCCCGGCCGGCCAGGGCTTCGTCGGCGTCAGCGGCACCACCGCCCAGACCACGGCCCTGACCCACCAGGCCACGGTCCCGGCCGACGTCCAACCCGGCGACCAGCTCCTGCTGACCGTGGCCTCCAACGCCGCCGGCACGGCCACCGTGACCCCGCCCTCGGGGTGGTCGGTGGTGGCCTCCGGCGGCACCGCCGGGGCCCGGGTGGCGGTGTTCGGCAAGGTGGCGGCGGCCGGCGACGCCGGCCGCGCCGTGGCCGTCCGGCTCGGCACCGCGGCCAAGGCGTCGGTCGGGGTCGCCGCCTACCGGGGCCTGGCCGTGGTCACCCCCGCCCCGGCGGTGGCCACCGGCTACCGCACGCCGACCACCACGGCGGTGCTGGGCGAGTGGGTCGTGTCCTTCTGGGCCGACAAGTCGGCCACCACCGCCGACCTGGCGCCCCCGGCCGGTGTCACCGAGCGCCGCTCCTTCATCGGCACCGGGGCCGGCCACGTGGCCGACCTGCTGGCCGACAGCGCCGGCCCGGTGGCCGCCGGGCCGGTCGGCGGGCTGGCCGCCACCCCCACCAGCGCGGTGGGCAACGCCATGGCCCTCACCATCCGCCTGGCCCCCACCCCCTAGCCCGGCCCGAGGGCCCGCCGAGGCCACCCGGCCCGGTCGCCGCCGAGTTCGACGGCGGCCGGGCGGCCGGGCAGGATCGGCGTGTGGTCCCCCCGCCCGCCCCGGCCCTGGCCCTGGTCCGGGCCGTCCGGGCCCACGGCGACCGCCCGGCAGCCCCCGGCCCCGGCGCCCCGTCGTGGCGGGCCGTGGCCGACGATGCCCGCCACCTGGGCCTCGGCCTGCGCGACGCCGGCCTGGCGCCGGGTCGCCGGGCCGTGGTCGAGGGCACCGGCCTGGCCCCCCACCAGGTGCTGGAGCGGGAGCTGGCCGTGCTGTCCACCGGGGCCGTCCTGGCCCTCGACCCCGGCGACGAGGTGTCGCCGGTGGCCGTGGTGGGAGCCGACGAGCTGCGGGTCGAGGGCGCGGCCGGGCCCGTCACCTGCGACGTGGACCGGCTCCGGCGCCGGGGCCGAGCGGTCGACGCCGAGGCCCCCGACCGCTACGAGGCCCTCCTGGCCGCCCTCGACCCGGCCGATCCGTCCGTGGCCCTCCCCGGTCGCCAGGCCACCGGGGCCGAGGTGACCTGGGCCCTGCGGGCCGTCGACCGGTGGCTGGCCCCGGCCTTCGACGGCGAGGGACCCGGACCCGTGCTGGTGGTCGACGACGGGCCCGGCCGCGGGGCGGCGGCCGTCCTGGGCCGCTGGTGGCCGGCCCGGGCCGGCGCCCCCCTGGTCGACCCGGGGACCGACCCGGCCGAGGCCGCCCGCCGGGCCGGGGCCACCGTGGTGGTGGCCGGACCCGGGCACTGGCGGGCCGTGGCCGCCGGCCTGCGCGACGCCGGGGCCCGTTCCCGGGCCACCGCCGCCCTGCTGCGCCGGGGCCGGGTGGTGGCCGCCGGCGAGCCCGCCGGGCCCGTCGAGCGGGCCGGCCTGGCCGCCACCCGCCGCTGGGTCGGCGCCGGCCTGCGCGACGTCGCCGGCGTGGCCGGCTTGCGGGCCGGCGTGGCCTGGGACGGCCTCGACCCGGTCGACGCTCGGGACCTGGCCGCGGCCCTGGTGCCGGTGGTGCCCACCTGGTGCGTGGCCGGGGCCCTGGCCCCCGTGGCCTCCGCCCCCGTGGCCCGGCCCGAGCCGGCGTCGGGCTGGGGCCGGCCCCTCCCGGGCCGGGACGTGGTGGCCGACGGGTCCCGGACCACCATCCGGGGCGGTGACCTCCCCGGCGGCCGGCTCACCCTGGTCGCCCGTACCGCGGTCGACGGCCGGGGCCGGGTGCGGCTGCCCCGCCCGCCCCGGGGCCCGGGCGGGGGAGCGGCGTGACCGGGCCCGCCCCCCGGCCGTGGGAGCGGCGCGGGCCCGCCGGCGACGGCCGCCTGCTGGTCCGCCTGTCGTGGGCCGGCACCGCCGTCTCGTGCGTCACCGCGGTGGCCAACGCCGTCACCGGCGACCGCGACCACTACCTCCTGTCCGCGGCGCCGGCCCTGGCCATGCTGGTCCTGGGCAGCTTGGCCTTCCTGGCCGCCTTCGCCCTGGCCGTCGAGCGCAGCCGGACCGAGGCCATCGGGGTGGGCGGCCTCTACTTCCTGTCCGGGTGCGCCCCCCGGGCCGTCCAGGCCACCATGCTGGCCTCGGTGGCGGTGCAGACCGTCGTGCCCCTGGCCGTCACCCTGGTGCGCCCGTTCGTGGCCTTCTCGGTGCTGGCCCCGGTGTGGTCGCTGGGCCTGGCCGGCCTGTGGGGAGCCCGTCACGGCACCTTCCCGCCCCGGCCGGCGGCCGATGGGCCAGAATGCGACCCGGACGATCGGCGAACGGAGGCTCCCACCGATGGGTGATTCGGTCCGAGAGCACATGACGATCGAGGCGCCGGTCGAGGACGTCCTGGCCGTCATCCTCGACATCGAGCGGTACCCCGAGTGGGCCCGCGACCTCAAGGAGGCCGAGGTGCTGGCCCGCGACGACGAGGGGCGGGTGGCCGAGGCCCGCTTCCGGGCCGCCGGCTTCGGCTACAGCACCCAGTACACGCTGGCCTACGACCACTCGGCCGAGGGCGTCCTGTCCTGGCGGCTGACCGAGGGCGACGTCACCCGCAAGCTCGACGGCCACTACGAGCTGGTGGGCCACGACGACGGGACCACCGAGGTGGTCTACGAGCTGGAGGCCGAGCTGGTCCTGCCCCTGCCCGGCTTCGTGAAGCGCCGGACCGCGGCCAAGATCACCCACACCGCGCTGCGCGAGCTGAAGGCCCGAGTCGAGGTGGGCGGGGCGAGCGGGTGACCGGCCCCCGGCCGGGCCGCACCCTCCTCTTCACCGGGAAGGGCGGGGTGGGCAAGACCACGGTGGCGGCGGCCACCGCGGTGCGCTGCGCGGCGGCCGGGGCCCGAACCATCGTGCTCTCCACCGACCCGGCCCACTCCCTGGCCGATGCCCTGGACGTGCCCCTCGGCTCCCGGCCCACCGAGGTCACCCGCAGCCTGTGGGGCCAGCAGCTCGACGCCCGGGAGCGCATGGAGGAGGCCTGGGCCGACATCCAGGAGTGGCTGGTCGACGTGTTCGAGTGGGCCGGTGTGGGCGGGATCGAGGCCGAGGAGCTGGCCCTCCTGCCCGGGCTGGAGGAGATCTTCGGCCTGGTCGACATCAAGGCCTACGCCGAGGGCGGCGAGTGGGACGTCATCGTGGTCGACTGCGCCCCCACGGCCGAGACCATCCGGCTCCTGTCCCTCCCCGACGTGCTGCGGTGGTACATGGAGCGCGTCTTTCCCACCAGCCGGCGCCTGCACCGGGCGCTGGCCCCGGTGCTGTCCCGGGTCACGTCGCTGCCGGTGGCCGGCGACCGGGTGTTCGGCTCGGCCGAGCGCTTCTACGCCCGCCTCGACGGGGTCAAGGAGGTGCTGGCCGACACCGAGCGGACCAGCGTCCGCCTGGTGGTCAACCCCGAGAAGATGGTCATCGCCGAGGCCCGCCGCACCGCCACCTACCTGGCCCTGTTCGGCTACGGCATCGACGCCGTGGTGGCCAACCGCCTCCTGCCCGACTCCGTGTCGGACCCGTGGTTCGACCGCTGGAAGGCTCTCCACGCCCAGCACCTGGCGGCCATCGAGGAGGGCTTCGCCCCCCTCCCGGTGCTCCGGGCCGACCTGGCCGACGAGGAGGTGGTGGGCCTGGACCGCCTGGCCGACCTGGGCCAGGTGCTCTACGGCGACAGCGACCCGGCCGCCCGCCTGCACGACGGGGCGCCGCTGCGGGTGGTGGGCCGGGGCGACGACGTCGAGCTCCAGCTCGACCTGCCCTTCGCCGACCGCGACGACATCGACCTGGGCCGCCACGACGACGAGCTGCTGGTGGCCGTGGGCCCCTACCGGCGGGCCGTCGTCCTGCCCGACTCGCTGCGCCGCCGGCCGGTGGCCGGGGCGGTCCTGCGGGACGGGTGCCTGCACGTGACCTTCGGGGCCGAGCGCCGGGCCGCGGCGGCCGGCAGCCGGTGACCGGCGCCACGCCCGGCGGGGGCGACACCGGCGATCAGGGCCCCGATCCTCAAGAAGGGCGGCCCGGGGACCGATCGAAGGAGGAGCGGCCGCCCCCTGGGGTGGACGCCCTGCAAGCAGCGGCCCGGGAGGCGATCCACGCCACCCGCGCCCTCCTCGACGCCGCGGAGGCCCTGGTGGACGACCCCGAGATGGTGGAACGCATGGGATCGATCGTGCGCGCCGCCACCGGCGCCGCCACCCGGGCGGCCCGCAGCGCGGCGGGAGGGACCGGCCCCGGCCGGGACGAGGGGCCCGACGACGGGGACGGGGTGCAACGCATCCCGGTCACCTAAGGAGCGCACGATGAGGATCCTTCGACTCACCGGGTCGACGCCCCGCATCTGGGGCATCGACCTGCACCCCCGGCTGACGGTGGTCCACGGCCTGGCCCCCGAGGTCGCCGGCCCCGTCCGGGCCGCCATCGACGCCATCGTCCGGGCCCGCATCAGCGGTCCCGAGCTGGCCGCCGCCGGGCTGGGCGGCACTGTGCTGGTGGGCGACGCCGAGATCCCCCTGGAGGACGTGGCCGAGCGGGCCGCGGGCCTGGTGCCCACCACCCCGCTGGTCGGCTCGGACCTGGTGGCTCCGGCCGCGGCCCTGGCCGCCGGCCGCCAGCGCGCCCTCGACGACGCCCTGGCCCAGGCCCGCGACGCCCTGGCCGACGCCGAGTCGGCCCTGGCCGTGGCCCGCCGCGACTGGGACGACGCCCGCACCGCCCGCGCCACCCGCCTGCGCGACGGCTGGCGCGACCGCGAGGTGGCGGTGGCCGCCCTGCGCGCCGCCCGCGACCAGGCCGCCGATGCCGCCGCCTCGGCCGCCACCCCCGAGCTGGCCCCCCGCCCGCCCGCCGCTGCCTGGGCCGACGACGAGGTGGCCCGCCTGGCCGGGACCCGCCTCCAGGCCGCCCGGGCCGCCCGTGACGCGGCGGCCGCGGCGGTGGCCGAGGCCGAGGAGATCCAGGCCCGGCACCGGGCCGCCACCGCCCGCACCGTGGCCGACGTCGAGGCCCTGCGGGCCGAGCTGGCCGACGTGGAGCGCCAGGCCCTGGCCCTGGCCGCCGCCCCCGCCGCCACCGAGGCCGAGCGCCGGGCCCTGGCCGAGCGCCGGGCCCAGATCGTGGCCGAGGCGGCCGCCCTCGCCCCCCAGCCCACCGATCGCGTGGTCGCCGCCCTGGCCGCCAGCGAGACCCACGGCGGCATCGCCGCGGTGGAGGCGGCCCGGGTGGCCGTCGAGTGGGAGCGGGTGCGGGACCTGGTGGCCGAGGCCGAGGCCGCCCCGCCGCCCGAGATCGCCCCCCCGGCGCCGCCCGCGCCGCCCGCCCCGCCCTCGGCCAACGGCCGGGCCGCGGCCGGTCCCTCGCCCGAGCTGGAGGCCCGGGCCCGGGCCTCCCACGACCGCCTGGCCTCCGCCCGCCGGGCCCTGGCCGAGGCCAGCGGGGCGTCGCCCCTGGAGCCGTCCGAGGTCGAGGCCCTGGAGGCCGCCCACGCCGAGGTGCTGGCCGCCTGGGAGGGCAGCGAGCGCCGCATCGGCGTGGGCAAGGCCCGGCGCCGGCTGGAGGAGGCCCAGCTGGCCGAGCGGGAGATCCTGGCCCGCATGGGCTTCGCCAGCTACACGGAGTTCATGGTCTCGGGCCGGGCCTCGGGCCTGCCGTCCCAGCTCGACACCGAGGAGGCCCGGCGGGAGCTGGTGGCCGCCGAGGAGGCCGTGGCCGCCGCTGACGCCGACCTGGCCGCCGAGGCCGTGGCCATCGCCGAGGCCGAGCGCCGCGCCGCCGCCCCGGCGACGACCCCCCCGCCGGTGGCTGCCGCCCCCGAGTGGGACGCCACCGCGGCCCGGGGTCGCCTGGTCGAGACCCTGGCCGCCCTGCGGGCCCGGGCCGCCGACCTGCTGGGCGAGGATCCCGGCGACGACGTGGCCGGGGTCCTGCGGGACCGCATCGCCACCGACCCCCTGCCGGACCTGCGCATGGCCCTGGACGAGGTCGGCGTCCCGCTGGCCGAGATCATGGACCGCGGCGAAATACAGGTCCGGGGCCGGGCCTGGGTGGCCCGCCAGGAGGACGCGGCCCGCAAGGCTGCGGCCCTGGCCGCCGACCGCCTCCGCATCGAGGACGAGCTGGCCCGACTGGACGCCCAGGACGGCGCCCGAGCGGCCCTGGCCGCCCTGGCCCGCCACCGCGACGACCTCCGGGCCGCCGTGGCCGAGGGTGAGGAGGCCCTGGGGGCGGCGGCCGGGGCCGACGAGCGCCTGGCCCACGACCGGGCCGAGCTGGCCCGGGCCGAGGAGGAGCTGGCCCAGACCGAGGCGGCCCTCGCCGCCCGCCCGGCCCCCGCTCCCGCCCCCGGCTCGACGCCCGACATCCCCGCCTCCCGAGTGGACGTCGACCTGGTGCAGCTCGAGGCCGAGGCCCGGGACGCCCAGACCGCCCTCGACGTGGCCGTGTCCCACCTGCTGCCGGCCGGCGGCCGCTCGGGCGCCGATCCCGACGTCGAGGCCGATCGGGCCCTGGGCCGGGCCGAGGCCCGGATCGCCCTGGCCCGCATGGAGATCGCCAGCCTGGAGCAGATCCGGGCCGAGCGGGCCGGGGGCGACGAGCCCCCCTCGCCCGTCGACGCCGACAGCGTGGCCTGGCGCCTCCTGGCCCGCATGGCCTCCCAGCGCGAGGCCGCCGTCGCCGGCGGGCCCGGGCCGGCGCCCCTCCTGGTCGACGAGCCCTTCGCCGGCCTGGCCGCCACCGACGTGGTGCGGGTGCTGGAGGCCATCGCCGGGCCGGCCTCGGCCGTGCAGGCCATCGTCCTCACGGCGTCGCCCGAGGCCCTGGCCTGGGCCCGTGACGCCGGGCCGGACCGGGTCGGGGTGGTCACCGCGGCCGCCGCCGCCGGCTACGCCGCCCGCTGATCCGCCCGCCGGGCGCCCATCCGGCAGCGGGGGGCGCTCGCGCTGCCTAAGGTGCGGTGATCGAGCACGCGGACGGCATGCCCTCGCTGAGCCATGGCCCCCACCGGCCAGGCCGCGACGTGCCCACCGGCCGGGGTGCCGGTCCTCACGGGCCGTGCTCGACGACTCGGGCCGAGCCCCGGCGCGCCCGTCCCCCACGACGAGGAGGAGCTACGTGACAACCATCTCCGATGCGACGTTTCGCACCCTGGCCGGCTTCCGGCCCGAGGGTGTGCCGGTCACCTCCTGTTACCTGGACGTCGACGGGCGCCGCCTCGTCACCCAGCGCGACCTCGACCAGGAGCTCGACGGCGTCCTCCGGGCCGCCCGGGCCCGGGCCAACGGCACGGCGTCGGTCCACCAGGACCTGGCCCGCATCGAGAGCTACGTGAAGGCCGGCTTCGACCGCTCGCGGGTGCGGGGCCTGGCCCTCTTCTCGTGCGCGGAGCAGGACCTGTGGGAGGTGGTGGCCCTGCCCGTGCGGGTGCGCAGCCGGGTCGTGGTCAACGACCAGCCCGCCCTGGGCCAGCTGGAGGCCATCGCCGAGGTGCAGCGCCGCTTCGGGGTGCTGCTGGTCGACCGCCAGCGGGTGCGCATGTTCGTCTTCGAGCTCGACGAGCTGGTCGAGCACACCGAGGCGACGGGGGAGTCGGCCCGCGACTACGACACCCGGGGCGACCGGGAGCGGGGCGACGTCACCGCCCACGTCGAGGCCCTCACCTCCCAGCACGTGCGCCGGGCCGCGGCGCTGGCCTTCTCGATCTACCAGGAGCACGGCTTCGAGCACCTGTGCGTCGGCGCCCCCGACGACCTGGCCGGCGAGGTCGAGGCCGCCCTGCACCCCTACCTGCGGGACCGGCTCTGCCCGCGCCTGTCGGTCACCCCCCAGGCGCCCGTGGACGCCATCGCCCGGGCCGTGGCGGCCATGGAGGAGGCGGTGGAGCGGTCCCGCGAGGAGGCCATGGTGACCCGCCTGCTCGACGCCGTCGGGGCCGGGGGCCGGGCCGTCACCGGCCTGGTCGACACGCTGGCCGCCCTGGCCGAGCGCCGGGTGGAGCACCTGGTGGTGTCCGACACCTTCGCCCAGGAGGGGTGGAGGTGCGACGCCACCGGCGCCCTGCTGGCCGTGCGGCCCCACCGGGAGGACGACGCCTCCCTCCGGCCCGTGGAGGACGTGGTCGAGGAGGCCATCGACGATGCCCTGGGCCAGGGGTCCAAGGTGGAGATGGTGGTCGGCAACGCCGATCTCGACGTGCACGGGGGCATCGGCGCCCTGCTGCGCTACTAGGCCGTCGTGACCCAGCCCACGACCGGGGGCCCACCCGGCGCGCCCCTGGTCGTGGGGCTCGACCTCGGCGGGACCAAGCTCCTCGGCCTGGCCCTCGACCCGGGCTACGACGGCTCCGAGCCGGTGGCCGAGGAACGGGTCCCCACCCCGGCCGGCACCGAGGCCGTGCTCGACGCCATGGCCGGCCTGGCCTCGTCCCTGCGCGACCAGGTGCAGGCCACGGGCCGGGAGGTGCGGGCCGTGGGCCTGGGGGCGCCGGGCCTGGTGGACCGGGCCGGCACCTTCCGCTTCGGGCCCAACCTGCCCGGCGTGGTCGGCATCCCGGTGGCGGCCGAGCTGGGGGAGCGGCTGGGCCTGCCCGTGGTGGTGGACAACGACGCCACCTGCGCGGCGTGGGGCGAGCACGAGCGGGGCGCGGCCCGGGGCCGGAACCACTCGCTGGTCATCACCCTGGGCACCGGCATCGGCGGGGGCGTGACCATAAAGGGCGAGATCCTGCGGGGGGCCTACGGCTTCGCCGGCGAGTTCGGGCACATGGTCGTCGACCCGGACGGGCCGGAGTGCCCTTGCGGGCGGCGCGGGTGCTGGGAGCGCTACGCGTCGGGCACCGGCATGGGCTGGCTGGCCCGGGAGGCGGTCCGCACCGGCGCCGTGGGGCCCGAGCCCGGCTTCGTGGCCGAGGCCGGCGGCGACGTCGAGGCGGTGCGGGGCGAGCACGTGGTGGCCGCGGCCCGGGCCGGTGACGTGGGGGCCAGGGTGGTCCTCGACACCTTCGCCGACTGGCTGGGGCTCGGGCTGGCCAACCTGGTCAACGTCCTCGACTCGGAGATCGTGGTGGTGGGGGGCGGTGTCTCCGAGGACGCCGACCTGTACCTCGACCGCACCCGGGCCGCCGTGCGCCGCCACCTCTTGGGCGCCGAGCGCCGCCCCCGGGTGCCCATCGTGCCCGCCCGCCTGGGCGAGCGGGCCGGCGCCGTCGGCGCCGCCCTCCTGGCCGCCCTCCGCACCTGAGGCTGTCGACCGTCAGGTGTGGTAGCCGGTGTCGATGGCGCGCTGGAGGCTGGAGGCGATCTCGACCCGGGCCTCCTCGGCGCCCTGGAAGCCGCGGGTGTCGGCCCACTTCCCGGGCTCCAGGGCCTTGTAGATCATGAAGAAGTGCTCGATCTCCTTGGTGAGGTGGTCGGGCAGGTCGCCGATGTCCTGCACGTGGTCCCACCGGGGGTCGCCGGCCACGACGCAGATGATCTTGGCGTCGGGCCCGGCGTCGTCGGTCATCCAGAACACGCCCACGGGCCGGCACCGGATGAGGCAGCCCGGGAAGGTGGGCTCGTCCAGCACCACCAGGGCGTCCAGGGGGTCGCCGTCCTCGCCCAGGGTGCGGTCCACGAACCCGTACTCGGCGGGGTAGACGGTGGCCGAGAACAGCCGCCGATCGAGCTTGATGCGGCCGGTGGCGTGGTCGAGCTCGTACTTGTTGCGGCTGCCGCGGGGGATCTCCACGATCACGTCGATCTGGTCCATGGCCCCGATCATGGCGGCAGTAGGGTGCCGCGATGGAGTTCCGTCGGATCTCGGACCTGCCCCCGTACGTGTTCACCATCATCGACGGGCTGAAGGTGGCGGCCCGGCGGGAGGGCGAGGACGTCATCGACCTGGGGTTCGGCAACCCCGACCTGCCGTCGCCCGAGATCGCCGTCGAGAAGCTGGCCGAGGCGGCCCGCAACTCCCGCAACCACCGCTACTCCTCCAGCCGGGGGCTGCCCAAGCTGCGGGAGGCGGTGGCCGACCTGTACATCCGCCGCTTCGGCGTGGCCCTCGACCCCGAGCGCGAGGTCCTGGCCACCATCGGGGCCAAGGAGGGCTTCAGCCACCTGATGTGGGTGCTGCTGGGCCCCGGCGACTCGGCCCTGGTGCCGTCACCCTCGTACCCCATCCACATCTGGGGCCCGCTCTTCGCCGGCGCCGGGGTGCAGTACATCCCCATGGGCGGGGGCGACCGGGACCTGATCGGCGAGATCACCGAGGCCATCGACAGCGCCTGGCCCCGGCCCCGGGTGCTGGTGGTGTCGTTCCCCCACAACCCGACGACGACGTGCGTGGACCTCGACTTCTTCCAGGCCCTGGTCGACCTGGCCCGGGAGAAGGAGATCTTCGTCGTCCACGACAACGCCTACGCCGAGCTGGGCTTCGATGGCTTCCAGCCTCCGTCCATCCTCCAGGCCGAGGGGGCCAAGGAGGTGGCCGTCGAGCTGTACTCGATGACCAAGTCCTTCTCCATGGCCGGGTGGCGCATGGCCTACCTGGTGGGCAACGCCGAGGTGGTGGCGGCCCTCCAGAAGCTCAAGTCGTACCTGGACTACGGGGCCTTCCAGCCCATCCAGATCGCGGCCACCGTCACCCTCAACGAGGACCAGGACCACCCTCGCGAGGTGCAGGAGATCTACCAGCGCCGGCGCGACACCCTGTGCGACGGCCTGGCCCGGGTGGGCTGGGAGATGGACCCGCCCCGGGGCACCATGTTCGCCTGGGCCCCCATCCCCGAGCCCTACCGGGAGATGGGCTCGGTCGAGTTCTGCTCGTTCCTGGTCCGCGAGGCTCACGTGGCCACCTCCCCCGGCGTGGGCTTCGGCCCCGGCGGCGAGGGCCACGTCCGCTTCGCCCTCATCGAGAACGAGCAGCGCATCGGCCAGGGCATCCGCAACCTCAAGCGCGCCCTCACCAAGCTGGGCTGACCGCCGCTCGCCGGCCGGTCGTTCAGGCGGCGGGGGCGGGGAGGCCGAGGATGCCGCCGATGCAGAAGCGGACGGCGGCGTCGATGACCGGCTGGGGGTCGGCACTGGGGTCGGCGTGGATGCGGGCCGCGCACAGGTGCTGGGTCACGCCGACCACGGCCCGGGCCAGCAGGTCGGGGTCGCCGTCGGGGATGCGGCCCTCGGCGATGGCTCGGCGCAGGGCGACGGCGGCGTCGTCGGCGGCCACGTCCTCGCCCTTGCGGATGCCGGGGGCGAAGCGCTCCTCGGTGGCCGCGAAGCGGATGAGGGTGATGACGTCGCGGTGCTCGGCCATCCACTCCATGCCGGCCCGGATGCCCCGCTCCAGTTGCTCCACCGGGTCGTCGATCCCGGCGATGGCGTCGCGCTGGTGGCGGCGCCGGGCCAGCTGCCCGTCGCGCAGGATCTCGGTGAGCAGGGCCTCCTTGGACGAGAAGTACCAGTAGAAGACGCCCTTGCCCACGCCCACGGCGTCGACCACGTCGGCCACCGAGGTCGGGTGGTAGCCCTTCTCGGCGAACAGGCGAGTGGCCACCTCGATGATCTGGCGCCGCCGCTCCTCGCCCCGGGCGGTGAGCCGGCGGTCGGCAGCGTCGTCCATCGGCCCCACGGTACAGCCTTGACCATCTGGTCAAGATGATGGCGAGCCGGCAACAGCGGCTTCCCGGGACGGAAACACGTGGTTCACACGCCCTCCGTAGGGTCCGGCCCATGGAGACCTACGTCGTCCGAGTGTGGCTGCCCGACCGGCCCGGTGCCCTCGGTGCGGTGGCCAGCCGCATCGGGGCGGTGCGGGGCGACGTGGTCGGCATCGACATCCTGGAGACCGGCGACGGCGTGGCCGTGGACGAGCTGGTCGTCCGCCTGCCCCAGGAGTCGCTGGTCGACCTGCTGGTGGGCGAGATCCAGGAGGTGGACGGGGTCACCGTCGAGGACGTGAAGCGGGCCGACGCCACCGGCCGCGACCCCCGGCTCGACGCCCTGGAGACGGCGGCCATCCTCTGCGGCGCCGACACCATGGACGAGCTGCTGCGGGCCCTGGTGGTCCACGGGTCCCGCACGCTGGGCGCCGAGTGGTCGGCGGTCGTCGATCTGGGCGACGGGGCGGTGCGGGCCACCTGGGGCCCGGCCCCGCCCACGGCCTGGCTGTCGGCCTTCGTGCACGGCGCCCGGGCCGGCGGGGCCGACGCCACCGGCGGTGACGACGTGGCCTGGGCCCCGCTCCCCGGGGTCGACCTGGCCCTGGTGGCCGGCCGGGCCGGCACCCCGTTCCGGGCCAAGGAGCGCCGGCAGGTCGCCGCTCTCGCCCGCGTGGCCGGCACCCGGGCCCGCGAGGTCGGCCGCGAGCGTGCCCAGCGGGCCCACCCCACCACCCTCAGCACGCCCTGACCACCGGCCCCACCCGAGGAGATCCCGTGCGCACCCCCTCCGCCGCCCTGCTGCGATCCGGCCTGGCCCGGACGCCGAGGAGGAAGCCGACCCCGCCCGGCCTCGGCCGCCGGGGCCGCTGGTCGCCTCCCTTCCCCCCGACCTGAGCGGCGAGCCGATGGACGGAGGGCAGTGGCACGCAGCCCGGGCCCGCGACCGCGCCGGCCCCGCCGAGCGGTGGACCTGGCGGCCGGCCCGCCCGCCCTGGTGCCACCGGCGGTCGCCGCCGGCCTACCGGCCCCGCTGGCCCTGACCGCTCAGGCCGGCTGCTCCCAGCCCCGGCACCGGGCCACGGCGTCCAGCCAGCGGGCGTGCTCGGCGTCGGCCCGGTCCCGGTCGGCGGCGGGGGACACCGATAGGCCCGCGGCCCACAGGTCGGCGATCTCGTCGGTCGAGCCCCACACCCCCTCGGCCAGGCCGGCCAGGTAGGCCGCGCCCAGGGCGGTGGTCTCGGCCACCGCGGCCCGGGTGACGGGCACACCGAGCTGGTCGGCCTGGACCTGGAGGAGCAGCTCGTTGGCCGAGGCCCCGCCGTCGACCCGCAGCTCGGTGACGGCGTGGCCCGAGGCGGCGGACATGGTGTCGACCACGTCCCGGGTCTGGTGGGCCATGGCCTCGATCACGGCCCGGGCCAGGTGGGCCCGGGTGGTGCCCCGGGTGAAGCCGACAAGCAGGCCCCGAGCGTAGGGGTCCCACCACGGGCTGCCCAGGCCGGTGAAGGCCGGCACCAGGTAGACGCCGTCGGTGCTGTCCACGGAGGCGGCCAGGGGACCGGTCTCCTCAGCCGAGGAGATGATGCCAAGCCCATCGCGCAGCCACTGCACGGCGGAGCCGGTGGAGAAGATGGCGCCCTCGTACGCGTAGTCGGTGCGGGTGCCGTCGCCGTCGGGGAGGGTCCAGGCCACGGTGGTGAGCAGGCCCTCGACCGGCTCGGGGCACGTCGGGCCCACGTTCATGAGCACGAACGATCCGGTGCCGTAGGTGTTCTTGGTCAGGCCCGGGGTGAAGCAGGCCTGGCCGAACAGGGCGGCCTGCTGGTCGCCGGCCACGCCGCTGACCGGGATGCCCCCGGGCAGCCCGGTCTCGCCCACGGTGACGCCGAAGCGCCCGGAGGAGGGCCGCACCTCGGCCAGGGCCGAGCGGGGCACGCCGAACAGGTCGCCCAGCTCGCCGGACCAGTCCAGGGAGCGGATGTCGAACAACATGGTGCGGCTGGCGTTGGACGGCTCGGTGGCGAAGCACTCCCCCCCGGTCAGGTTCCACAGCAGCCACGTGTCGATGGTGCCCACGGCCAGGTCGGGGGTGACCTCGACGCCGCCCTCGGTGAGCAGCCACTCGACCTTGGAGGCCGAGAAGTAGGGGTCGAGGACCAGGCCGGTGGCCGGGCGGACCAGGTCCAGGGCGCCCTGCTCGCGCAGCGCGTCGCAGCGGGCCGCGGTGCGCCGGTCCTGCCACACGATGGCCCGGTGCAGGGGCCGGCCGGTGCGGCGGTCCCAGGCCACCACCGTCTCCCGCTGGTCGGTGATGCCCATGGCGGCCACCGGTTGCTGGAGGTCGACGATGAGCTGGTTGGTGACGGCCACCATCGCCGCCCAGATCTCGCTGGCGTCGTGCTCCACCCACCCGGGCCGGGGGAAGTGCTGGGTGATCTCCTGGTACCGGAAGCCGACCGGCGTCCCGGACTCGTCGACGGCGAAGGCCCGCACCCCCGTGGTGCCGGCGTCGAGGGCGATGACCACAGCCATGGCCGCCGACCCTAGGGGGCCGAACGTGCCGGTAGGGTCGCCGGACGACCCGGCTGCGGAGGAGGAGAGGGAGACGGTGCGACTCGGCGTCCTGACCAGCGGGGGCGACTGCCCGGGCCTCAACGCCGTGATCCGGGCCGTGGTCCGGACGGTCGAGCGGCGGCTCGGCGGCGAGGTCCTCGGCTTCCGGGACGGCTACCTGGGGCTGATGGAGGACCGCCACGAGGTGCTGACCATCGAGCGGTGCCGGGGCCTCCTGCCCAAGGGGGGCACGGTGCTGGGCACCAGCCGGCACCAGCCCTACGCCCACGACGGGGGCCTGGCCGCGGTGCGGGCCACGGTGGCCGCCCACGACCTGGCCGGGGTGGTGGTCATCGGGGGCAACGGCAGCCTGGCCGCGGCCCGCGACCTGGGCACCGACGGCGTGCGGGTGGTGGGCGTGCCCAAGACCATCGACAACGACCTCGGGGCCACCGAGGTCACCTTCGGGTTCGACACCGCGGTGGCCACCGCCACCGAGGCCATCGACCGGCTCCACACCACGGCCGAATCCCACGACCGGGTCATGCTGGTGGAGGTGATGGGCCGCCACGTGGGACACATCGCCACCTGGGCCGGCATCGCCGGGGGGGCCACCATCATCCTGGTGCCCGAGGAGCCCTTCGACATCGACGAGGTCTGCGCCACCCTGCGGCGCCGGCACGACCAGGGCCGCTTCGCCTCCATCGTGGTGGTGGCCGAGGGGGCGCTGCCGGTGGAGGGCACCCTGACCCTGCCCGACCCCGGGCTCGACGACTTCGGCCACCAGCGGCTGGGCGGCATCGCCCACGCCCTGGCCCCCGAGATCGAGGCCCGCACCGGCTTCGAGACCAAGGTGGTGGTGCTGGGCTACCTGCAGCGGGGCGGGTCGCCCACCGCCGCCGACCGGGTGCTGGCCAGCCGGTTCGGGGTGGCGGCGGCCGAGGCTGCGGCCGAGGGGGCCTGGGGGTCGATGGTGGCCCTGCAGGCGGGGCGGATCGTGCGGGTGCCGCTGGCCGACGCGGTGGCCTCGTCCAAGACGGTGCCGGCCGACATCCACGCCGTGGGCAAGGTCTTCTTCGCCTGAGCGCCCGGGGCGGCCCTCAGTCCGGGTCGGGGTCCAGGGACCGGTAGTCGGCTCGGGTGACCACGTCCTTGGTGCCGGCGGCCCGGGCCGTGAAGGCTTGGATGGCGTCGCCCTCGCGGCGGAACCGGACCCGCTCGATCTCGGCGGTCCGCAGGGCGGTCACCGTCAGCACCACCTGGGCGAAGGTGCTCACCGCGGCCTCGCCCTCCCGGGTGTAGAAGGCCTCGTTCAGGTCGATGGTCAGGGTGCCGTCGTCCAGGTCCCAGCCCAGCAGGTCGCTCTCGGTGGGGATGGACGTGGTCAGGCCCTCGTCCAGGTCCCGGGTGGTGGGCCCGGCCAGCAGGGCCTCCAGGGCCCGCTCGGGGTTGGGCTCGTCGTCGAGGCCCCGGCGCCGGGCCACCAGCACCCGGGACCCCTCGCCCGAGCTCAGGTAGATGTCGGTGGCGTTGGCGCTGTCGGCCGGGGCCGAGCTGGGGGCGGCCACCGTGGTGCTGGTGTCGGCGGCCAGGACCCGGGGCGAGTCATCGGTGGGGATGCCGCAGGCCGCCACCGGGGCCAGAGCGGCAACCGCCGCGGCCAGGACGGCCAGGGCGCGCCGGCGGGGTGTCACGCCCGGGCCACCGGGAGCTGGACCACGAAGCGGGCGCCGGGCTCGCCGTCGGGCCGATCCTCGACCCACACCCGCCCCCCGTGGAGGCGGGCGTGCTCGGCCACCAGGGCCAGGCCCAGGCCCACCCCGTCGCCCGAGGCGCTGCGCCGCCCGGCCCCGGCGCCGCGCGAGAAGCGGTCGAAGATGCGGCCCCGGTCCTCGACCGGCACCCCTGGCCCGTTGTCCTCCACGGCCAGGAGCACGGTGTCGCCGGCGGCCTCCACCGCCACCCGGGTGGGCCCGTCGCCGTAGGCATCGGCGTTGCCCAGCAGGTTGTCGAGGATGCGGACCAGCCGGCGCTTGTCGGCCCGGATGACCAGGTCGTCCAGCTCGGGCTCCAGCTCCACCGGCACCGGGGAGCGGCCGGCCCGGGCCTGGGCCACGGCCTGGTCGACCAGCTCGGGCAGGCGAACCTCCTCCAGCGACAGCCGGGCCACCCCGGCGTCGAAGCGGGAGATCTCCAGCAGGTCGTCGACCAGCTGTTGGAAGCGGGAGACGTCGGCCTCCATCAGGACCACGGCCGAGCGGGAGGCGTCGTCGGGCATCTCGTCGCGGCGCGACGCCAGCACCGACACCGAGGCGGCCAGGGTCATGAGCGGGCTGCGGAGCTCGTGGCTGACGTCCGAGGCGAACCGGCCGTCGCGGTCGATCCGCTCCTCCAGGGCGTGGGCCATGTGGTTGAACGAGGACACCAGCACGTTCAGGTCCGGGTCGTCGGTGCCCTCCAGGCGGGTGTCGAGGCGGCCGCCGGCGATGGCCTCGGCGGCCAGGCCCACGTTGGCCAGGGGCCGCAGCGTGCGGCGGCTCAGCCAGTAGCCCAGGGCCCCGCCCACCAGGGTGGTGACCACCGAGGCCCCGAACAGGGACACGGCCAGCGAGCCCAGCGTGTCCTCCAGCTCCGAGAACGAGATGGCCTCGTAGTAGGCGGCGTCGCCGTCGTTGATGGGGATGCCGACGATGAGCTCCGGCTCGCCGTCCAGCTCGACCCGCATGCGGGCTGACTCGCCCTCGACCACCGTGTCGCGCAGGGCGGGGGGGACGGCGTCGCCGCTGAAGGCCAGCTGCAGGGGGATCGGCTCCCACCCGCTGCCCGGCCGGCGCAGCTCGACCAGGGGCCGGGAGCTGGACGGGTTGGCCAGGTCGCCCAGGGCCCGGTTGATGGCCTCGTCGTCCTCGGCCACCAGGACCTGCTGGCTCATCTGGTTGGCGTTGATCTGGGCCTGTCGGACGGCCGCCGCCTCCCGCTGGTTGATCAGGTTCTCGCGGGTCAGGCCCCAGGTGGTGCCGGCCAGCAGGGCGGCCAGGACGGCGGTGCTGGCCGCGAAGGCGAAGGTGATGCGGGCCCGGAGCCCCAGGCGGGCCGGCAGGGGGAGCCGCAGGAGGCGGCGGGGGGGCACCGGCGTGCTCAGGTCTGGAGCTTGTAGCCCAGGCCCCGGACGGTGACCACGTGGCGGGGGTTGGCCGGGTCGACCTCGACCTTGGTGCGCAGGCGCCGCACGTGGACGTCCACCAGGCGGCCGTCGGCGAAGTAGCCGTGGCCCCACACCCGCTCCAACAGCACCTCCCGGGACAGGACCCGGCCCGGGCTGTTGGCCAGCTCCAGCAGCAGGCGGAACTCGGTCTTGGTCAGGTGGACCTCGTCGCCGCCCCGGCGCACCACGCCCTCCTCGGGCACGATCTCCAGGTCGCCGAAGCGGAGGTGGGTGGCCCCCGAGTCGGTGGCCCGGACCCGGCGCAGCAGGGCCCGGATGCGGGCCGAGAGCTCCTTGGGGGCGAACGGCTTGGTCAGGTAGTCGTCGGCCCCGGCCTCCAGGCCGGCCACGATGTCGTGGGTGTCGTCGCGGGCGGTGACCATGATGATGGGCACGTCGCTCTCCCGGCGGACCTGGCGGCACACCTCGAAGCCGTCCACGCCGGGCAGCATGATGTCGATGAGCACCACGTCGGTGGGGGCCTGGCGGAAACGCTCCAGGGCGTCCTCGCCGGTGGCCGCCTCCTCCACCTTCCAGCCCTCGTCCTCGAGGGCCAGCTTCACCGCGGTCCGGATGCGCTCGTCGTCTTCGACCGTGAGGATGCGGGTCGCCACCCCTGCATCGTGCCTCATGCGGGGGGCGCGCGGCGACCACCCCCCGCCTCAGGCCTCCGCCGCTCCCGCCGCCGACACCAGGGCCCGCAACGGGCCGGCCAGGCGGGGACCGGCGGCCACCACGCACGGCCCGGGCAGGCGCCCGTCGAGCGGCCCGCCGTCCAGGTCGGTGACCTCGGCGCCGGCCTCGGTGGCCACCAGGCCCCCGGCGGCCCAGTCCCAGGCCTGGAGACCCCGCTCGTAGTAGCCGTCCAGGCGGCCGCAGGCCACCCAGCACAGGTCGACCGCGGCGGCCCCCACCCGGCGGATGTCGCGCACCTCGGGCAGCACCCGGGCCAGCACCTCGGCCTGGCGGCGTCGGCGCTCGGGGTCGTAGCCGAAGCCGGTGCCCACCAGGGCCAGGGCCGGCTCGGCCACCGTGGTGCAGGTGATGGAGGTGCCGTTGCGGGTGGCGCCGTGGCCCCGGGCGGCGGCGAACACGTCGCCGTGGAGGGGGTCGACCACGGCCCCGGCCACGATCCGGCCCCCGTGCTCGGCCGCCACCGACACGTTGCAGCCCGGGATGCCGTAGAGGAAGTTGACGGTGCCGTCGATGGGGTCGACCAGCCACCGCACCCCGGAGGAGCCGGTGCGGTCGGCCCCCTCCTCGCCCACCACGCCGTCGTCGGGGCGGGCCGCCAGCAGGGCCGCCACCACCAGCGCCTCCACCTCCCGGTCCACCTCGGTGACCGGGTCGGTGGCCGAGCTCTTGGTCGTGACCCGCAGGTCGGCGGTGCCGGCCCGGGCCCGGATCCGCTCGGCGGCCCCGGTGGCCACGGCCACGGCCAGGTCGCGCAGGGCGACGGCGTCGGGCTCGTCCTCGGGCGTCACGGCCTCGGGCATCAGGGGCGGCGGCGACCCGGGCCGGGCGGCGGGCGGCCCTCGGACCGGGCCCGGTCCTCGATGGTCCGCCACTCGGTCATGGCCCGCAGGACCAGGACGGCCACCACGGCCACCCCGGCGGCGGCCAGCACCGCTCCCACCAGGCCCCCGACCGCGGCGCCGGCCCCGGCGCCGCTGGGGCCCCCCGAGAGGTCGACGATGCCGTAGCCGATGAGCCCCCCGCAGGCGCCGGCCACGGCGATGGCCACCACGGCCAGCACCCGGGCGCTGGTGGAGGGGGCGGCCGAGGGCAGCTCCACCCGGCCGTCGGCCGGAGGGCGGGGCCGGGAGCCGCCGGGGGCGGGATCGGACGGGGGCGCCATCGGGGCCGACCGTAGCGGCGCCGTCCCACGGTGCCCCACCCGGCGCCGGGCGGGACCGGGGTGGGTGGGGCCGGGGCGGGCGGGACGGCGGGGCGGGGGCGGGGGTCGCCGCCGCCCTAGAGTTGCCGGCCGTGCCCGTGCTGGTCGTGATCCCGACCTACGACGAAGCCGAGAACGTCGCCGACGTCCTCGGCCGGGTGCGCGCCGCGGTGCCCGACGCCCACGTCCTGGTGGTCGACGACAGCAGCCCCGACGGCACCGCGGACCTGGCCGAGGCGGCCGGGCGCGAACTGGGCCAGGTCGACGTGCTGCGCCGCCCCGGCAAGGGCGGGCTGGGGCCCGCCTACCGGGCCGGGTTCGCCTGGGGGCTGGAACGGGGCTTCGACGTCCTGGTGGAGATGGACGCCGACCTCTCCCACGACCCCGCGGCCCTGCCCGACCTGCTGGCCGCGGTGGCCGGCGGGGCCGACCTGGCCATCGGCAGCCGCTACGTGCCCGGCGGCAGCGTGCCGGGCTGGCCCCGGCACCGCCTGGCCATCTCCCGGGCCGGCAACCTCTACGTCTCGGCCTGCCTGGGCATCGGCCTGCGCGACGCCACCGCCGGCTACCGGGCCTACACCGCCGAGGCCCTCCGCGGCCTCGACCTGGCCTCGATCACCACCTACGGCTACGGCTTCCAGATCGAGATGGCCTACGCCCTGATCCGCCAGGGGCGGACGGTGGTCGAGGTGCCCATCACGTTCCGCGACCGCATCCGCGGCACCTCCAAGATGTCGCTCGGCATCGTGGGCGAGGCCCTGCGCCTCGTCAGCTGGTGGGGCCTGCGCGATCGCGTCCTGCGGCGGGCCCGCCCCGCCGCCCACCAACCGGTCCAGAGGGGGACCCCATGAGCTCCACCACCTCCGACACGGCCCCGGCCGTCGCCGCTGCCGCCCCGACCGCCGCCACCGCCCACGGGCCGGTGGCGGGGGCCACCGTGGAGGGCGTCCACGTGTTCCGGGGCGTGCCCTACGCCGCCTCCACCGCGGGGGAGGGCCGCTTCGCCCCGCCCCGCCCGCCCGAGCCGTGGACCGATGCGCTCGACTGCACCGGCCCGGGCCGGGCCGCCCCCCAGAACCCCTCCATCCTGGAGACGGCCCTGGGCGAGACCGGCCTGGCCTACGACGAGGACTGCCTGCAGGTCAACGTGTTCAGCACCGACCTGGGGACCTCGGCCCCGGTCATGGTCTGGTTCCACGGCGGCGGCTTCGAGACCGGCACCGCCTCCATGAGCTGGTACGACGGCTCACGCCTGGCCCGCCGGGGGGTGGTCGTGGTCGCCGTCGGCTACCGGCTGGGGGCCCTGGGCTACCTGGACCTGCCCGGCGTGGAGGGCAGCGGCTGCTTCGGCCTCCTGGACCAGGTGGCCTCGCTGCGCTGGGTCCGCGACAACGTGGCCGCCTTCGGCGGCGACGCCGACCGGGTCACCGTGTTCGGCGAGTCGGCCGGGGCCATGAGCATCGGCGCCCTGCTGGCCGCGCCGGGCACCGAGGGCCTGTTCCACCGGGCCATCCTGCAGAGCGGCTCCACCCACAACGTCCAGGATCCGGCGCTGGCCGGCCGCATCGCCGGCCGCTTCGCAGCCGAGGCCGGTGTCGACCTCGGCGACCTGGACGCCCTGCGGGCCCTGCCCGTGGCCACGGTGCTGGCCGCCCAGGGCGAGATCGGGCGCAGCGACGACGGGCAGTTCGGCCTGCCCTGGCAGCCGGTGCTGGGCTCCGAGGCCGTGCCCCGGGACCCCATCGACGCGGTGCGGGACGGCGTGGCCACCGGCATCGAGATCCTGGTGGGCACCACCCTCGAGGAGATGAAGCTGTTCCCCCTCATCACCCCGTCGCTGGCCGACGTGGACGACGAGGCCCTGGTGGCCCGGGCCGGGGCCTTCGAGGCCCTCATGGGCCGGGAGCCGGGCAGCCTGCTGGCGTCCTACACCGAGCGCCTGGGCCACCTGCCCGCCCCCGACCGGTGGCTGGCCCTGCTCACCGACCTGGTGTTCCGCATCCCGGCCATCCGCCTGGCCGAGGCCCAGGCCGCCCACGACACGCCGATCCGCATGTACCTCTTCGCCGAGGCCAGCGACATGCTCGGCTCCTGCCACGCCCTCGACCTGCCCTTCACGTGGGACAACATCGACATGCCCGGGACCGAGCTGCTGGTGGGCGAGATCAGCGAGGCCCGGCGCACCCTGGCCCGCCGGCTGGGTGACGTGTGGGCCGCCTTCGCCCGGGGCGAGGCCGACCCCGCCGCCCCCGACATGCCGGCCTGGCCGCTCTACGAGCCCGGGCGCCGGGCCACCATGTGGTTCAGCGCCGAGCGGGTGGCGGTGGTCGAGGACCCCATGGGCGTCGAGCGCACCTGGTGGGACGGCCTGGAGGGCGGCCTGGGCTTCGACCTGACCATCGTGGCCTGAGCGGCGGGCCGGCCGGGGCGACGGGCGAGGAGCGACCGGTGCGTGACTGGCTGGTGGGCGGCGGGCTGGTCACGGGGCCCGAGGGCGTGCTGCTGGTGCAGAACCGGCGCCGGGACGGCCGCCTCGACTGGTCGCCCCCCGGCGGGGTCATCGACCCGGGGGAGACCCTGATCGGGGGCCTGACCCGGGAGGTCGAGGAGGAGACGGGCCTGCGGGTCACGGGCTGGGCCGGCCCCACCTACGAGATCGTGGCCGAGGCCCCCGACATGGGGTGGCGGCTCCGGGTCGAGGCCCACCGCAGCACCGGGCACGAGGGCGACGTGGCCGTCGAGGACCCCGACGGCATCGTGGTGGCCGCCGCCTTCGTGGGCCCGGCCGAGTGCCGGGCCCGCCTGGCCGGCGCCCCCCGCTGGGTGGGCGAGCCGGTGTGCGACTGGCTGGCCGCCCCCTGGGACGGCACCCGGTCCTACGCCTACCGGGTCGAGGGGACCCTGGCCGCCGGGACCGTCGCCGTCCACCGCCTGCCCTGAGCCGGCCGCCGGGCCAGGGGTACGGTTTGCCCTTGGACCGCAGCGACGAGCGCACGATCCTCCACGTCGACATGGACGCCTTCTTCGTGTCGGTGGAGCTGCTCCGCCGCCCGGAGCTGCGCGGCCGGCCGGTGGTGGTGGGGGGCGGAGGCCCTCGGGGCGTGGTGGCGGCGGCCTCGTACGAGGCCCGGTCCTTCGGCGTGTTCTCGGCCATGCCGTCCGGCCGGGCCCGCCGCCTGTGCCCCGAGGCCGTGTTCCTGCCCGGCGACCACGCCCACTACTCGTCGGTCAGCCGCCGGGTCATGGACCTGTTCCGGTCGCTCACCCCCCTGGTCGAGCCGCTGTCGCTGGACGAGGCCTTCCTGGACGTCACCGGCGCCCGCCGCCTCCACGGTGACGGCCCCACCATCGCCGCCACCCTGCGCCGGCGGGTGCACGAGGAGGAGGGCCTGACCTGCACGGTGGGCGGGGCGTCGGTGAAGTTCCTGGCCAAGCTGGCCACCACCCAGGCCAAGCCCCGACCGTCGCGGGCCGGGCCGGTGGTCGGCTCCGGGGTCCACGTGGTGCCGCCCGGGGACGAGCTCCGCTTCCTCCACCCCCTGCCGGTCGAGGCCCTGTGGGGCGTGGGGCCGGCCACCCGGGGCCGCCTCGACCGCTACGGCATCCGCACCGTGGGCGACCTGGCCGAGCTGCCGGTGGCCACGCTGGAGGCCGCGGTGGGGCGGGCCCACGGCCGGCACCTGTGGGAGCTGGCCCACGGCATCGACCCCCGCGCCGTCGAGCCCGACCAGGCCCTCAAGTCGATCAGCCACGAGGAGACCTACCCCACCGACCACCACGACCCCGAGGTGCTGCGCCGGGAGGCGGTGCGCATGGCCGACGCGGTGGCGGCCCGCCTCCGGAGCCGGGGGACGACGGCCCGCACCGTCACCATCAAGGTGCGCTTCGGCGACTTCCGGACCATCACCCGCAGCATCACGCCCCCGGCGCCGGTGGCCACCGGGCCGGCCGTGGCCCGGGCGGCCAAGGCCCTGCTGGCCAAGGTGGACGTGTCCGAGGGGGTGCGGCTCCTGGGGGTGGGGGTCAGCGGCCTGGGCGGCGGGCCGGGCACGGTGGCGGGGGAGCAGCTCAGCCTCCTCGACCCGCCGGCCCCCGAGGGCGACGGGGCGAGGCCCGGGGACCCCCCGCCGGCCTCGGACGAGGACTGGACGGCGGCGTCGTCGGCCATCGACGACCTGCGGGCCCGCTTCGGGGCCGACGCCGTGGTGCCGGCCGCCCTGGCCGGCCCGGCCGGCATCCGGGTCCGGCGCCGGGGCGACCAGCAGTGGGGGCCCGACCAGCCGGTCCCGGAGGGGTGACGGGGGCCCTCCTGCGCGTTGTCGGCCGCCGGTCCCTGTGCGAGACTCGTCCCCAGCCGGCCGGGGATCCTGCCCGTCCCCCTCCCCGGTGAAGGTGAAGGGATCGACATGCCGCTCTCGGAAGACGAACAGCGGATCCTGCAGCAGATCGAGCAGCAGTTCCACGAGCAGGACCCCGGCCTGGCCGGGGAGATGGGCCGCCACAGCGTCTACGCCCACCACCTGCGCCTAATGAAGTGGGCCGGCGCCGTGTTCGCCGTCAGCCTCGTCGTGCTCCTGGCCGCCCTGGCCTTCGAGCACAACTTCCTGGTCGCCTTCCTGGGCTTCGTCGGCATGCTGGGCGCCGCCCTGTGGTTCTACCGCAGCCTGGAGAAGCTGGGCCGGGCCGGCGTGCAGCAGATGACCGCCTCCCTGCGGGCCCGGGGCTTCGGCGACGGCATGAAGGGCGCCACCGAGCGGGTGCGCGAGCGCCTCCGGCGCGACGAGGAGTAGCGGCTCACCGGGCCCGCATGGCGGGCCGGGGGTCGACCAGCGCTCGCAGGCGCGCCCGCCAGCCCTGACGTCGGCGGGCCTCGTCGCCGACCTGGCGGGCCAGGCCCTGGGCCTCGGTCACCAGGGCCGGGTCGCCGGCGGCGCCGGCCGGGGACCAGGTGGCCCGGGTGACCAGGTCGGCCAGGCGGGCCAGGTCGGGGGCGGCCGGGCCGACCACCGCCGCCGTCCGCCGCGCGTACTCGGTGTCGGTCTCGGCCGGCGCCCGCGGCCCCACCATGGGGGCGGTGGCGTCGACGGCGTCGACGGCGTCGGCCCACGCGGCCCGGACCCGGGCCGGCACGCCGGGGGCCCGTCGCCGGCGCCGGCGACGGGCGGCCCGCAGCGCGGCCAGGACCAGCACGTCGAGCACGACCACCCCGGCCACCACCGCCACCGTGCTGGCCGTCACCGCCGCCGGGCCGGCGTCGAGGACTTCGGTCACCACCGCGGCCGGGCCGGAGCCGTCGTCCCCGTCGGGGGGCTCCGGAGGCCCCGGGGGCGGGACGGCGTCGGCCTCCAGGCGGGGGCGGGCGGTGGAGGGGACGGTCCCCAGCCGGGGGTCGGTCGAGCCCGCCCCGGGGCCGCCGGTGGCCCCGGGGGCGGTGGTCGTCGTGGTCGACGGGCCGTCCCCCTCGTCCTGGGCCGGGCGGACGCCGGTGTAGGCGTCGGTCCCGGGCTGGCCCCGACCCGGCGTGGGCTCGAAGGGCACCCAGCCGGCGCCCGGGATGAAGACCTCGGGCCAGGCGTGGGCGTTGCGGCCCCGCACCGTGAACGTGGTGCCGGCCTGGTCGGCCTGGCCGGGGGTGAAGCCCACCGCCACCCGGGCCGGCAGGCCCAGGCTGCGGGCCATGGCCGCGAAGGTGCCGGCGAACTGCTCGCAGTAGCCCCGCCCGGCGGCCAGGAAGGCCTCGATGGCGGTGCCGTCGTGGCCGCCGCCCACCCCGGCCAGGTCGTAGGTGAACTCGGAGCGGAACCAGTCCTGCAGGGCCCGGGCCAGGGCGTAGGGGGTGGGGGGGACGCCGGCGGTGACCCGGCGGGCCGTGGCCGCCACCTCGGGGGCCAGGCCCGGGGGGAGCTGCGTGGCCTCGGCCAGCTCGTCGGGCAGGGGATCGGGCAGCGGGGCCCGCAGGTCGGCCGGCGTGAAGCGGGGGACCCGGGAGCGGACCGTGTAGCGGGCCCGGTCGCTGTCGGGCAGGTCGCCCTGCACGATCAGCGTGGCCAGCGACCCGTTCCAGCGCAGGTCGATGCTGGAGGACTCCATGTCCACCGGGGTCAGCGCAGCCGGGGCCCAGATCGTCCCCAGGTCGCGGATGGTGAAGGCCTGCACCAGGTCCTCGGTGGCGGCCTCGGGGGGGTGGGTGGGCAGGGTGCCGTCGGCCTTGGAGAAGTCCTCGCTCCGCAGCGACCAGACCTCGCCGTCGAAGCGGTCGAGCGAGGTCAGCCGCCAGTACGCCGGACGCTCGGCCCGGACCTGGAAGACGACGGTGTTGCTCTGCTCGACCAGGCGCGACCGGATGTCCACCAAGGGGCTGATGGTGGTGCGGGTGGAGGTCGGGTCGCCGTCGCGCCAGTCGACCAGGGCGTCGCTGCGGGCCCCGGGCAGGTGAGGCGCGGCCACGCCGGCCACCGACGCCGCCACCAGCGCCACCGCGGCGCCGGCCCGGGCCAGGGCCGCTCCTCCGACCGCGGCCCGGCCCGCCACCCAGGTGTCGTCGGTGACGGCCCGGGCCGTGCGCTGGGCCAGGGCGAAGCCGAGGGTGGTGGCGGCCAGGGCGGCGGCCGCCGGCACGCTCCCCGGCCCGCGGCCCAGGAGGGCGGTGAACACGAACAGGGCGCCGGCCGGCAGCACCGCCTCGGCCGTGGCCCGGAGGCGGAAGGCGGCCCAGTCCGAGAGGCTGACCGCCACCCAGATGGCCACGGTGGCGGCCAGCAGGAAGCCGCGGCTGGAGGGGGCCGGGGCCTTGACGTCGCCGAAGAGGTCCCAGGCCCGGCCCAGGTCGTCGCCCGCCCGGGCCAGGGTGGTCCCGGTGGGCAGGCCGGCCAGGGACACGTGGGGGTAGAGGACCACCGACACCTGGAGGACCAGGGCGGACAGGGCCAGGCCGGTGGTGGCCAGGGCCCCGAGGCCGCGCCGGCGGGTCGCGGCGCTGATGGCGTGGGCGGCCACGGCGGCCACGGCCAGGGGCAGCACGGCGCCGTCGTCGGAGAACAGCCGGGTGAAGCCGGCCACCGCCACCAGGGTCACCAGGGCCAGGAGGACCTCGGCCGGGACCAGGGTCCGGCCCCGGGTCCGGGCCTGGCCGCCGGCCGGCCTCACCGGGTCCCCGTCCCGGCCGGCCAGCGCCGCCGCCCGCCGGCCACGGCCTCGCCCCAGGCCGAGGCGAACGACCGGTCGGGGGGCACGTCGATGACCGAGACCCCGGCCGTGCGGCGCCCCCCGGCGGGCGGGGCCCCGCCCGCCGCCGCCCCGGCGGGGAACCGGACGACGGTCAGGGCGCCGGGGCGGCCCCGGCCCCGGCCCCGGGCCCGCCCGGGCAGGGCCGGCACCGACGCGCCGGGCACGTCGCCGACCACGGCGGCCACCGAGTCCGAGCCGTCGCCCAGGTGGGCCAGCACGTCGGCCAGGTCCGAGGCCGGGCCGTGGGCCGTGACGGCCAGGGCCTCCAGCAGCCCGTCGAACGAGGCCTGGCCGGCCACCCAGCCGGTGTCGCGGCCGTCGGTGGTCAGCAGCCGCACCATGTCCCCCGCCTGCCAGTGGGCGGCGGCGATGCTGGCCGCGGCCGAGACCATGCGCTCGAAGCACTCGGCGCCGGACCGGTCCCGGTGGACGTCGAGGACCACGGTGAGGCGGCCCTGGTGGGGCTCGTCGTCCACCCGGACCACCAGGTCGTCGGTGCGGGCGCTCATGGGCCAGTGGACCCGGCGCAGGTCGTCGCCCACCACGTAGGCCCGGAGGGCGTGGAACTCGTCGCCGGAGCGCCCGGCGCCCGGCCGGCCCTCGTGCCCGGAGAGCGGCTCCGAGCCGGCGGGGCGGGGGAGCGGCGGGACGGGGTCGATGTGGGGCAGGACGACCAGGCGGACCCGGTCGGCGGCCAGCCGGGTCCGGCGGGCCAGGCCCAGGGGGTCGGTGACCTCGACGGCCAGGGGCCCGACCGACACCTCGCCCCGCCGGCGGGTGGGCAGCCGATAAGCGGCCCGGGTGGCCGTCCCGGCCGGCAGGGGGGCCAGGCGCAGGCGGGCCCCGACGCGGTCGCCGATGGGGTCGTCGAGGGTGAGCACCGGGGTGGCCCGGGGCCCGTCGGCCGTCACCTCCAGCTCCACCCGGGCCGGCGTGCCCACGTGCACCCGCGGGGGCCGGACCATGCGGCGGATGGTGATGCCGGGGTCGACCACCGCGGTCCGGACAGCGGCCGCGGCCACGGCCAGGGCTCCGGAGCCGGCCAGCACGTGCAGCTCCACCAGGCCCAGGACCCGGCCGGCGGCGGCCAGGGCCGCCGCTCCCGCCAGGGTGGCCCAGCCCGCCCGGGTGATCACCGCTCGCGCCGGGCCTGGGCCGAGGTCGGGACGGGCACCCGGTCCAGCAGGTCGTCGACCACGTGGGACCGGGAGGTGCCGGCCAGGGCCGCCTCGGGGGCCAGGATCAGCCGGTGGGCCACGGTGGGGACGGCCAGGGCCTTGATGTCGTCGGGGACCACGAAGTCGCGGCCCACCGCCGCGGCCCGGGCCTGGGCCACCCGCTGGAGGCTGAGGGTGGCCCGGGGCGACATGCCCAGGTCCAGGCGGGTGTGGGCCCGGCTGGCCGCGGCCAGCTCCACCAAGTAGTGCTGGAGGGCGGGGGCGATGTGGACCCGCCGGGTGGCGGCGGCCATGGCCACCACCTCGGCCGCGGTGACCACGGGCCGCAGGTGGGGCAGCACGTCGACGGCGCCGTCGCTGGCCAGCACGGCCACCTCGGCGTCGGCCGCCGGGTAGCCCATCGACACCCGGAGCAGGAAGCGGTCGAGCTGGCTGTCCGGCAGCGGGTAGGCCCCCTCGTGCTCGGCCGGGTTCTGGGTGGCCAGGACCAGGAACGGCGGCTCCAGGCCGTAGGTGGTGCCAGCCACGGTGACCTGGCTCTCGGCCATGGCCTCCAGCAGGGCCGACTGGGTCTTGGGTGAGGCCCGATTGATCTCGTCGGCCAGGACGATGTTGGCGAACACCGGCCCGGGCCGGAAGTCGAAGCTGGCCGTCCGTCGGTCGTACACGGTGACGCCCACCACGTCGGAGGGGAGGAGGTCCGGGGTGAACTGGATGCGCCCGAAGGTCCCGTCGACCGACGCGGCCAGGGCCTTGGCCATGCTGGTCTTGCCCACCCCCGGGACGTCCTCGACCAGCACGTGGCCGCCGGCCAGGAGGGCCAGCAGCACCAGCTCGATGGCGTCGGACTTGCCGTGGATCACGGTGGCGACGTTGGCGACCACGGCCCGGTAGCGATCGGCCACCTCGACGGTGGTGAGCGCTCCGTCAGGGTGACGGGGGGTGTCGATCGGCGTCGGGTCGGCCACGTGCCCTCCTCGTAGGGGTCGGCGTCAGGGTAGAGGCTGGGGCGGCCGCCGCCGGGAGCGGGGAGGGCCCGCGCCTACCGTGGGCCCGGTGACCGAGCCGAGCGTCCTGGCTGTCGACGTGGGGGGGACCAAGCTGGCCGCCGGCCTGGTCGACCGGCGGGGCCGCCTCACCCGCCGGGCCGCGGTGGCCACCCCGCCCGGCACCGACGGCGAGGCCCTCTTCGCCACCCTCACCGCCCTGGTGGAGGAGGTGGCGGCCGGCGCCGGCCCCCTGGCCGCGGTGGGGGTCGGGTGCGGCGGGCCCATGGTCGGGGCACCGTCGGCCACCGGCACCGTCTCCCCCCTGAACATCCCGGCCTGGCGGGGCTTCCCCCTGGCCGCCCGGCTGGCCGAGCGGACCGGCCTGCCCACCGCGGTCGACAACGACGCCAAGGCCCTGGCCCTGGGCGAGGGGTGGGTGGGGGCGGCCGCCGGCTCCGGCCACCACCTGGCCATGGTGGTCTCGACCGGCGTGGGGGGCGGCATCGTCCTCGACGGCCGGCTCCTCGACGGCGCCGACGGCAACGCCGGCCACATCGGGCACGTCATCGTCGAGCCCGAGGGCCGGACCTGCGCCTGCGGGGCCCGGGGCTGCCTGGAGGCCGAGGCCTCGGGCACCGCCATCCGGGCCGCCACCGGCCGCCCCCCGGCCGAGGCGCCCCCCGAGGTGCGGGCCCGCACCGGGCTCCTGGTGGGCCGAGCCGTGGCCTCGGTGGCCAACCTCCTCGACCTGCGCCTGGCCTGCGTGGCCGGCTCGGTCGCCCTGGGCTACGGCGAGGTGTTCCTGGCCGCGGCCCGGGCCGAGGTGGCCCGCTCGGCCCGCCTGGCCTTCAGCCGGGGCACCGAGGTCCGCTTCGGCGCCCTGGGCGACGCCGGCCCCCTGGTGGGCGCGGGCGCGGTGGGCTGGCGCGGGGTCGAGGGCGCGCCGCCCCCGCCCTAGGCTGGCCCCGTGCCCCCGCCCCCGGAGCCCACCCGCCGGGTGGTGGGCGCCGTGGCCCGCCGTCCCTGGCTGTGGGCGGCGGCGGCCGGCGCCGTGGCCCGCCACGCCCCCCGACGCTGGTGGCGGGGCCCCCGGGCGGCGGCGCCGTGGCTGCGGTTCCGACTGGAGACGGCCTACGGGGCCGAGCGGGCCCGCCCCGCGGCCGGCGACCTGGTCACGTGGCTGCGGTGGTGCCGGGCCTGGCCCCGAGCCCGGCGCTGACCGGGTCGTCGCCGGCCCGGGGGTCGTCGAGCACGGTCACCGGGTCGAGGCGGTGGGCGAAGCGCCGCAGCGACCGCAGCACCGGCCGGCCCAGCACGGCCACGGCCACCACGTTGGCGGTGGCGCCGGCCGCGTCCCAGGCCAGCGACGTGGCCACGTAGAACGACCAGTAGTGTTCGAGGGTGTCGCCCAGGCCCAGGCCGGGACGCCACTGGAGGGGCCCGTCGCCCGGGGTCAGGGGCCACGACCACAGGTTGATGATCGCCCCGTAGGCGAAGCCGGCCAGCCACGACACCGCGGCCAGCACCGCCACCTCCACCGCCGGGGGCAGGCGGCGGGTGAGGCGGCCCACGGCCCCGGTGCCCGCCGCCAGCCAGGCCAGCACCAGCATCTGGAACGGCAGCCACGGGCCGATCCCCCCGGTGATCACCGCGCTCAGGGCCATGGAGAAGAGGCCCAGGAGGAAGCCGAACCGGGGCCCGAAGGCGGCCGCGGCCAGCAGGACCAGGAAGAAGATGCCGCTCCCGCCCCCGGGCAGGTCGAGCAGGCGCAGCAGGCCGCCCATGGCCGAGAGCACCCCCAGCAGGGCCACATCGGCCCCGGCCATGGTCCCGGCCCGGAGCTCGACCATGACCGCGGTGACGGCCAGGGCTCCCACCACGCCGGCCAGCAGCGGGGCGTCGGAGGCGTGGGCGGTGGCCAGCGGGGCGTCGGCCGGCAGCCAGAACGGGTAGAGGAAGGCGCCCAGCCCGACCACGCTGGCCGCGCCGTACGAGGCCCGGACGGCCAGCAGCGGGCGGGTCACGGGCGCCCCCCCGGAGCGGCCGCCGCGGCCAGGGTGGCCTCGACCTCGGCCACGGTCAGGTGGGGGGGCAGGACCCGGAGCACCTGGGGGGCGAACAGCGAACCGGCGAGCACGTCGCGGGCCGGCCCGTCGGCCACCACCTCGCCCCCGCCCAGGACCACGGCTCGGGTGGCGCAGCGGGCGGCCAGCTCGACGTCGTGAGTGGCCACCACCACGGTGCCCCCGGCGGCGGCGTGGCCGGTGACGGCCCGCTCCAGGGCGGCCCGGGAGGCGGCGTCGATGCCCCGGGTGGGCTCGTCGAGGAGGAGCACCTCGGCCCCGCCGGCGGCCACCGCGGCCACCGCCACCCGCTGGCGCTCGCCGGTGGAGAGGCTGCGGGGGTGCCGGTCGGCCAGCCCGGCCAGCCCCAGCCGGTCCAGCCAGGCGTCGACGCCGTCGGGCGGGCGGCGCAGCAGGCGGGTGGTCTCGGCCACCTCGGCCCGCACCGTCGCCGCGAACAGCAGGCTGCTCGGGTCCTGGGGCACCAGCGCCACCCGGCCCGACCGCTCGACGGTCCCGGCCCCGGGGGCGGCCAGGCCGGCCAGGGCCCGCAGCAGCGTGGTCTTGCCGGCCCCGTTGCGGCCCAGCAGGGCCACCACCTCGCCGGCCCGCAGCTCCAGGTCCACCCCGGCCAGCACGGGGGGGTGGCCGGCGTGGCCCACGGCCAGGCCCCGGGCCCGCAGCCGGACCGGGCCCGGGGCGGGGGCCGCCACCGAGCCCGGGCCGGTGGGGGCCCGCTCGGCCACCGGCGCCGGGAGCGGGGTGTCGCGGGCCCGCCGCCGGGCGTCGCGCACGGTCAGGGGCACCGGGTCCCAGCCCAGGAGCCGGCCCAGGTGGGCCACGGGCGGGGCCCCCGGGTGGTCGGCCAGCACCGCACCGGGCGCCCCCTGGGCGGTGATCCGGCCGTCGGCCACCACCACCGCCCGGTCGGCCATGGGCCCGGCCCGCTCCAGCCGGTGCTCGGCCATGACCACGGTGGTGCCCAGGTCGTCGGCCAGCCGGGCCACCGCGGCCAGGACGTCGTCGGCGCCCTGGGGGTCGAGCATGGAGGTGGGCTCGTCCAGGACCAGCACGGCGGGGGCGGCGGCCAGGGCCCCGGCCACCGCGCTGCGCTGGCGCTCGCCCCCCGAGAGGGTGGACGGGGACCGGTGCCGCAGGGCGGCGATGCCCACCGCGTCGAGCACCTCCTCGACCCGCCGTCGCATCTCGGCCTCGGGCATGCCCAGGTTCTCCAGCACGAAGGCCACGTCGTGCTCGACCTCGTCCACCACCACGTGGGCCTCGGGGTCCTGGTGCACGAAGCCCACGGTGCCGGCCAGGTCCCGGGGCCGGGCCGCGGTCACGTCGCGCCCGCTGACCACGACCCGGCCCCGGAACCGGCCCCCGCTGGCCCGGGGGACCAGGCGGTTCACCGTCCGCAGCAGGGTGCTCTTGCCCGAGCCGCTGTCGCCCACCACCACCACCACCTCGCCCCCGGCCACGGCCAGGTCGATCCCGGCCAGCACCGGCGGCCCGTCGGGGTAGGCGAACCCGACGCCCTCCCAGGCCACGTCGCCGGTCATCGGGGCGGGGACCCGGGGGTGGGGCTGCGGACCAGGGCCGGCGCGGCCAGGCCGAGCAGGGCGGCGGCGGGCAGCAGCGGGAGGCCGGGAGCCCGGAACGGCAGCACCGCCGGGTCCCAGGCCAGGTCGACACCGGCGGCGCTGCAGGCCCCCAGCACCACCGGCACGGCCAGCACAGCGGCGCTCACCGCGGCGTCCAGCCGGCGCAGGGGGCGCCGCCGGTAGCGGGTGGGGGCGGAGCGGCCGCTGGCCACCACCGCGGCGACCAGGGCCACCACCCCGCCCCCGGCCAGGGCCGCGGCCACCGTCGGGGCCCGGCCCACCAGGGCCACCACCGAGCCCCCCAGGCCCAGCAGGGCCAGGCCGCCGAGCAGGGCGGTGGCCCGGTCCGAGGCCGTGGCCCGGGTCCGCCCGTAGCCCCGGGAGTCCATCGACTCGGCCAAGCGGACGGCCCGTTCCAGGCCCGTCTCCAGCACAGGCAGGGCCAGGCGGACGGCCCGCCCCCGCCGGACGCGGGCCCCGCCGGTGCGGGCCCGGTCGGCGTCGCGGGCGGCGGCCGCGGCCTCCAGCGTGGAGGGCACGAAGGCCAGGGCCACGGTGAGGACCAGGCCCGGCTCGTGGAAGGCCCGGGGGGCCACGGCCAGCAGCTCGTGGTGCGAGGCCACGGCGTTGAAGGCCCCGAACCCGGCGATGATCCCGACCACCAGGAGGCTGTCGATGGCGGTCTGGAGCACCACCGCCTCGGACACCACGCCCCCCACCGAGAAGCCCCCCAGGGCGGTGGGCAGCGTGAGCCGGGGCAGGTGGACCAGCCCGCCCTGGGCGCCGGTGGCCAGCGGCGTGGTCAGGCCGATGAGCACCACCCGGAGGGCGCCGAAGGCCACGGCCACGGTGACCAGCACCGGGAAGGCCCGGGCCAGGGAGCCGGGCCGGCGGTGGGCCTCGACCACGACCCACACCGTGGCCAGCACGATGGCCACCAGCAGCGGGTTGGGGGCCAGCTGTAGCGAGACGGTGACGGCGATGGCCCACACGAGCCAGGTGACGGAGTGGAGGGGGCTGGTCACGTGCCACCTCCTGCGGTCTTTGACCGGAGCGGACCCCGTGCGTACGGTACGCAGCCAGCAGAGGTCGGCCGCAACCCGGATGTTGCGGTCGGTCGAGACCCGGGACCAGACAACCCGGGGCGACGGGGGAAGTCCGGTGAGAGTCCGGCGCTGACCCGCAGCTGTAAGCGGTCCTCGGACCGTGAGCCAGGAGACCCGCCCTGCCGCCGGACACCCCGTCCGGGCCTGTTCCCGGCCGCACCCGCGGCCCGACCGCCCCTCGTGGAACGTGGGGGCACAGGAGGTTCCCGCGCATGCGCACCCGTCTCTTGGCGACGGCCGGCTTGACCGCCACCCTCGCCCTTCCCTCCCTCCTCGGCCCGCTCGGCGCCGGGGCCGCCCCGACGGCCCCCCGCCCCCGGGCCAGCGACGCAGTCGAGGCCGCGGTGGCCTGGCTGGAGACCCAGCAGCAGGCCGACGGGGGCTTCGACGGCGCCGGGTTCCCCGGCTTCGAGACCCCTGACGTCGTGCTGGCCCTGGCCGCCGCCGGCCAGAGCGGGCCGGGGTGGAGCGAGGCCGAGGCCCTGGCCGCGGTCCAGGCCGTGGCCACCCCCGGGGGCCTCGACGCCCTCGACGCCCTCGACGACCTGGTCGACACGCCGACGTCGCCGACCCAGGCGGCCAAGGTCATCGCCCTCGACGTGGTGCCCCTGGGCCTCGACACCGGCGACTTCGACCCCTCGGGCGACAGCGCCGCCCCCGTCGACCTCCTGGCCCTGGTGCGCTCGGGGGCCGGCGACGGCTCGTACCCGAACCTGGCCTTCAACGGGCAGGTCTACGTGGCCTGGGCCCTGGCCACGCTGGGCGAGCCGGTCCCGGCCCCCCTCCTGGCCCTCATCGACGGGGCCCAGCAGGCCAACGGCAGCTTCGACTACTCGGGCCTGCCCGGGGGGAGCGACATCGATCCCGACCTGACGGCGTCGGTGATCATGGCCCTGACCCTGGCCGGCCGGCCCGCCACCGACCCGACCGTGCGCGGCGCCGTCCTGGCCCTGGGCCGGGCCCAGGGGTGGAACGGCGAGTGGGCCTCGCCCTTCGACGACGGCAACCCCAACTCCACGGCCCAGGCCATGCTGGCCGCGGTCACCCTGGGCTCCGATCCGGAGACGCCGTGCTGGCGGGACCGGGCCGACGGCCGCTTCACCGGCGTGCGCTACCGGTCGCCCTCGGTCTCGCTCCTGCGTCGCCAGGCCGGCGACGGCTCCGTCGCCAGCCCCAGCGACGGCCCCAGCCGCAACACCTTCGGCACCGCCCAGACCGTCCAGGCCCTGGTGGCCGCGGAGGGGCCCTGGCCCTACGCCGGCGCCGGCTGCTCGACCGCCAGCCCCGGGGACAGTCGCCGCCTGGTCAACGCCCACTACGTGGACCTGCTGGGCCGCTTCAGCGACCAGGCCGGGGCCCAGTTCTGGGTCGGGCTCCTCGATGCCGGGATCGACCCCGCCCGGGTGTCCCAGCGCCTCACCGGCACGCCGGAGTACGGCCGCCGGGTGGTCGACGAGATGTACCGGGCCTACCTGGACCGCCCCGCCTCGCCGGCCGAGCGGGCCGCCGGGGCGCCGGGCGTCCTGGCCGGCCGGCGCCTGGACCGGGCCGCCGCCATCCTGGGCAGCCAGGAGTACTACGAGGGCGCGGTCGAGGACCCGACGCCCCCCTCCGCCGCGGCCTGGGTCTCGGCCCTCTACCGCGACGTGCTGGGCCGCACCGGCGACGACGGGGCGTTGGCCTGGCTGCGCGGCCAGCTCGAGGCCGGCCGGAGCCGGGCCGCGGTGGCCCGCACCTTGCTGCGCACCGACGAGGCCCTGGGCGTCATGGTCGACGGGTTCTACCGGGACCTGCTGCGCCGCCGCAGCGATCCGAGCGGCCGCGCCTTCTGGGTGCGCCTCTTCCAGCGGGGCCGCAGCCCCGAGGCCCTGGTGCTGCTCATCGCCGGCTCGGCCGAGTACGTGGCCGCCACCCGGGCCCCCGCCTGACATGGCCTGCCGGTCCCGGTCCCGCTCCGGCCGCACGGTCGCGGCCACGGTGGCCGTCGCCGTGGTGCTGGCCGGCCTGGTGTCGGGGCCCCCGTCCCCCGCCGGGGCGCAGGACCCACAGCCCCGGGCCGCCACCTGCACCACCGCCGAGGGCGAGGTGTCCGTGGGCCAGGTGCTGGTGGTGGTGTCCTTCCCGGGGGGCCGGGTGGCGCGCTGCGCCGCCGCCGGCGGGTCGGGCATCGACGTGCTCCAGCGAGCCGGCTTCGGCGCCGTCCTCTCCGGCTACGGCACGGTGGGGGGGCAGGCCGCGGTGTGCGCCATCACCGACCCCTCCTCCGGCCAGCAGGTCGGCTGCCAGACCGGGCCGAGGTGCCTGACCTGCGCGTCCCCCGACTCCTGGACCTACTACCGGTGCTGGCAGTACTCCACGGTGGGCGCCGGCTCCACCGTCCCCCCGGGCGGCTCGATCGAGGCCTGGCACTTCGGCCACAGCCGCACCTGGCCCGGGGCCCGCCCGGCGGCGTGCGACAGCGACGGCGACGACACCCTGCCCACCCCACCGCCTCCCCCTCCGCCCCCGCCCGGGGGCGGCTCCGGGGCGACCGGCGGCGGCGGGGGCGGTGGTGCCGGCGGGACCGGTGGCGTCGGCGGGACCGGCGGGCCGGCGACCGGCGGGACCGGCGGGGGAGGGCCCCCCTCCGGCCCGGGCGGCACCGGTGCCGACGACCCGATCGACCCCTCCGCCCCCGGCTCGCCGGGGGCCACCGCCCCCCGGCCCGGCGGTCCCGGGGCCTCGTCGTCCTCCTCGACCACCGCCGCGGGGTCCTCGACCACCGCGGCGGAGGGCGAGGGGTCGGGCCGCGGCCCGGCCGACCCCGAGGACGAGGCGGCGGGCGACGCCATCGCCGCCTCGTCGCCCCTCCCCGGCCCGGGCTCCGGCGACGACGGTGGCTCCGGTGGCGGCGCGGTGCTGCCCCTGGTCCTGACCGGGGTGGCGGTGGCCGTGCTGGGCGCCGTGGCCCTCCGGCTCCGGCGCCGGCGCGGCGGGGCCGTCGCCCCCTGAACCCGAGCGGCGGGCCGCTCCCGGCGGGGGTAGCGTCGCCGCCCATGATCCGGGCGCTGGTGCTGAACGTCACCTACGAGCCCCTGAGCGTCGTGGCCGGGCGGCGGGCCGCCCTGCTGGTCCTGGCCGAGCGGGCCGAGCTGGTCCACGAGAGCGACGAGGTGCTCCACTCGGCCCGCCTGGTCCTGCCGGTGCCGTCGGTGGTCCGCCTCCGCACGCTGGTGCGGGTGCCCTACCAGCGGACCATCCCCCTCAGCCGCCGGGGGGTGCTGGCCCGCGACGGCCACGCCTGCCAGTACTGCGGGTCCCGGGCCGAGACCATCGACCACGTCATGCCCCGGAGCCGGGGCGGCACCCACACCTGGGAGAACGTGGTGGCCGCCTGCCGGCCCTGCAACCTCCGCAAGGGCAGCCGCCTGCTGGCCGACACCACCCTGCGCCTGGCCGCCCTGCCCGGCCCGCCCCGCCGCAGCGCCTGGGTCACAGTGGCGGCCGGTCCCGTCCCCCCGCTGTGGGAGCCGTACCTCCAGGCCGCATGAGCGGCACCGGGCCGCCCCCCGTGGCCGTGACCCTGCACCGCGTGCGCCTCCCGTTGCGGGCGCCCCACGTCGCCGCCCACGGGCGGGAGGACGGGCGCGAGGTGGTCCTGGTGGGCGTCACCGACGACGACGGGGTGGTGGGGTGGGGCGAGTGCCCGGCCCTGTCGGTGCCCGGCTACGCCCCGGAGTGGATCGACGGGGCGTGGTGGGTGCTGAGCCGGCTGCTGGGCCCCGCCGTCCTGGCCGGGCGGGGCGCGGACGGGGTGCCCGGCCATCCCATGGCCAGCGGGGCGGTCCGTGACGCCCTGCTGGACCTGCGGCTCCGGCAGGCGGGGGAGGGGCCGGCGTCCGCCCTCGGGCCCCTGGCCCCCACGGTGGCCTTCGGCGTCGCCGTGGGCCTGGACGACGACCCCGACCGGGTGGCCGCCGCCGCCGCCGGGGCGGTGGCCGCCGGGGCCTCGCTGGTGGTGGTGAAGGTCCGGCCCGGGTGGGCGGCGGTGCCCCTGGCCGCGGCCCGCGACGCCGCCCCCGGCGTGGCCGTGGCCGTGGACGCCAACGGCAGCTTCACCGAGGACGACATCGACGAGCTCCGGGCCCTGGACCGGCTGGGGCCGGCCTTCGTCGAGCAACCCCTCCCCGCCGAGGACCTGGTCGGGTCGGCCCGCCTGTCCCGGGCCCTCGACGCGCCGGTGGCCCTGGACGAGGCCGTGACCGGCCCGGGCGCCCTGGAGGCGGCCGTGGCCCTGGGGGCGGGGGCCATCCTGACCGTGAAGCCGGCCCGGGCCGGCGGCGTGGAGGCGGCGGCCGCCCTGGTGGTCCGGGCCGCGGCCGCGGGGTGGGGCGTCCACGCCGGCGGGATGCTGGAGAGCGGTGTGGGCCGGGCCGCGGCCCGGGCCGTGGCCGCCCTGCCGGCGGTGGCCGGCCCCGCCCTCCTGGGCTCGACCCACCTGCTGTTCACCGCGGACGTGGTGGCCCCGGCCCCCGGCCCGGCCCCACGCGGCCGGGTGGCGGTGCACCCCGGGCCCGGGCTGGTCCCGGCGCCCGACCCCGAGCGCCTGGCGGAGCTCGCGGTGGCCACCTGGCACCGGTCCCGGTGATCCCCGACACCCCCCGGGGGTGGCGGGTCGAGCACCGGCTGGCGCCGGCCGGCACCCTTCACGCCGCCGAGGTCGAGGCCGGGGGCGGTCGCCGGCTGTGGGTCCAGGAGGCCACGGGCCCGGCGCTGGTGCTGGGGAGCACCCAGCCGGCGGCGACGGTGGACACGAGGGCGGCCGCGGCGGCCGGGGTGGACGTGGTCCGGCGGCGCAGCGGGGGAGGGGCGGTGCTGGTGGAGCCCGGTGGGGTGGTGTGGGTCGACGTGGTGGTGCCGCCCCAGGACCCCCTGTGGGACGACGACGTGGGGCGGGCGGCCCAGTGGGTGGGCGAGGCCTGGGCCCGGGCCCTGGCCGCGGTGGGCGCCGGGGAGGGCCGGGTGCACCGGGGGGCCCTGGTGGCCACGCCGTGGTCGCGGCTGGCCTGCTTCGGGGGCCTGGGTCCCGGTGAGGTGACGGTGGGGGGGCGCAAGGTGGTGGGCGTGGCCCAGCGCCGGACCCGGGCCGGCGCCCGCTTCCAGTGCGCCGCCCTGCTGCGCTGGGCTCCGGCCGACCTGGTGGCCCTCCTGGCCCTGGCCCCGGCCGAGCGCGAGGCCGCGGCCGCCGACCTGGAGGGCCGGGCCGCGCCGGTCACGGCTCCCGGCGAGGCCCTGCTGGCCGCCTTCGCCGCCGCCCTCCCGCCCGCCCCTTGACAGCGAGGACGAACATGTGTTTCCCTGGCGGCTGCCCACAATTGACCACTAAGGGGAAGGAAATCCCTGATCTAAGCCATGAAGTGGGTTGACCGCCCACAGTGGGGGGCGTAGGGTCGGCGCCCATGGGGCTGATGACCGACACGGGTGCCGAGGAGGGGGACGTCGCGGCCGCGCCGGTCGACACGGCGCTGCGCCTGTGCGGGCGCTACACGAACGGCATCGACAGCAAGTCCCGGGTGGTCATGCCGGCCCCGTTCCGCGCCGCCTTCGCCGCCGGGGGCTACCTCACGCCGTGGCGGGGGACGTGCCTGGCCGCCATGGGCCCCGGGGAGTTCGACCGCTACCGGGCCCACACCGCCCGCCAGCTGGCCGACCGGGGCGAGCCCGACATCGACGGCGTCCTCCGCACCCTCTGGAGCTCCACGGCCGAGATCCGCCTCGACATCCAGGGCCGCCTCGTCCTCCCCGAGGAGGTGCGGTCCCAGGTCGGCATCACCGACGAGGTCCGCTTCGTCGGCCACGGCCGGCGCGTGGAGCTGTGGCCGGCGGTGGTGACCCCCGACGAGCTGGACGAGCGGGCCGACCACCTGGCCACCCTCACCGCGGTGCAGGGCACCTACCTGCCGGACCTCGACCACCCGGACCCCCGGCCGGACCTGGGGCTCTGAGAGGCGATGGCCCTCACCATGTCGCCCCCCTCCGCCCCGGTCGCCGGCTGGGACCACGTCCCGGTGCTGGCCGAGGCCGTGGTCTCGGTGCTGGGCGCCGCTCCGGCCGGCACCTACGTCGACTGCACCCTGGGCCTGGGCGGCCACGCCGCCCTCCTCCTGGAGGCCCACCCCGGCCTCCGCCTCCTCGGCCTCGACCAGGACGCCGAGGCCCTGGAGCAGGCGGCCGCCGCCCTGGCCCGCTTCGGCGACCGGGTGGCGCTGCGCCACGCCCGCTCCGACGCGCTGCCGGAGGTCCTGTCCGAGCTCGGCATCGACGACGTCACCGCCGTGCTGGCCGACCTGGGCGTGTCGTCACCCCAGGTCGACCGGGCCGAGCGGGGCTTCAGCTACCGCTCCGACCGGGACGGGCCGCTCGACATGCGCATGGACCGCTCCCGGGGCCGCACGGCCGCCGACCTGCTGGCCGACCTGGACGAGGACGCCCTGGTCCGGGCCCTGCGCCAGCTCGGCGACGAGCCCCACGCCCGCCGCATCGCCCGAGCCGTGGTCGACGCCGAGCCCCGGACCACGGCCCAGCTGGCCGCCGTGGTCCGCGACGCCGTCCCGGCCGCCCGGCGCCGCTCCGGCGACCCGGCCAAGCGGGTGTTCCAGACCCTCCGCATCCTGGTCAACGACGAGCTGGGCACGCTGGACCGCACCCTCGACGTGGCCATGGCCGCCCTGGTGCCCGGCGGCCGCCTGGCCGTCATCTCCTTCCACTCGCTCGAGGACCGGATGGTCAAGACCCGCTTCCGGGCCGCGGCCGAGGACGGCTGCACCTGCCCGCCCGGGCTGCCCTGCGCCTGCGGCTTCGAGCCCACCGTCCGCCTGCTGCGCCGCAAGCCCTGGGTGGCCGACCCGGCCGAGGTGGCGGCCAACCCCCGCTCGACCAGCGCCCGCCTGCGGGCCGTGGAGGCCCTCCCGCCCCCGGGTGGGGAGGACCGGCCGTGACCGCCACCCGGGCCGTGCCGGCCCGCTCCGGCGCGGCCACGGCCCGGCCCCTGCCGGTCCGCCCGTCCCGTCCCGTCCCGTCCCGGCCCGCCCCGGAGCGGCCGCGCCGCCCGGACCTGCGCATCGTCCCCGTGGCCCGGCCCCGGCGGGGCGGCGCCCTGGCCGTGGTGGTGCTGCTGGTGGTGGGCGGCGCCCTGCTGGGCACCGCCGTGCTGCACACCATGCTGGTCTCGGGCCAGCGCGAGGTCGACCGCCTGGAGGAGCGCATCCGGGACGCCGAGCAGGCCAACCAGGCCCGCCGCCTCGACGTGGCCGAGCTGGAGTCGCCGGCCCGGGTGGTGCAGGAGGCCGAGGGCGACGGCATGGTCGACCCCGACGTGGTGACGTGGCTGACACGGAACCCCGACGGCACCGTCGAGGCCAGCTCCGCCTCCCGCCCGGTGACCGAGGAGGCCACCGACACCGATGGCACGGCCACCGATGGCACCGCCACGGATGGCACCGCCACGGATGGCACCGCCACCGATGGCACGGCCACGGACGGCACCGCTTCGGACGGCACGGCCTCGGACGACACGGCCTCGGATGGCACCGCTTCGGATGGCACGGCCACGGACGGCACCGCTTCGGACGGCACCGCCACCGAGGACACGCCCACCGACGACGGCTCCTCGGCCGGGGCCGGATGAGCGACCGCCCGGTCACCGGGGCCTTCGACGCCTACCGGGCGCAGCGGGCCGGCGGCCCCGCGGCCTCCGGCCGGCGCCGGCCGAGCCCCCGGCCCGCCCGCTCAACCTCGTCCCGCTCCACCTCGTCCCGCTCCACCTCGCCCCGGCCCGCGCCGGCCCGCCCGGCGCCGGCTCCCCGTTCCCGCACCTCCCCCCGTTCCACCCGTCCCCCCGAGTCCCGTCGGACGACGCCGGCTGCGGCCCGTCGCCTGGTGCCGGGCCGGGGGGAGCGGGCGGGGAGGGGCGCCGGCGCGCCGCCCCCGCCGCGGGCCACCCGCCGGCGGCTGCTGGCGCTGCCGGTGGTGAGCGTGCTCCTGTTCGGGGTGGTGGCGGCCAAGCTGGTCGACGTCCAGGTCCGCAACCCCGACCGCTGGGTGGCCCAGGGCCTCCAACAGCGCATCGCGGTGGCCACCCTGCCGGCCGGGCGGGGCTCGCTGCTCGACCGCAACGGCCACCACTTCTCCCTGTCGCTGCCCCGGCGCTCGGTGTTCGCCGACCCCAGCCTCATCCACGACCCGGCCGCGGTGGCCGCCCGGCTCGCCCCGCTGCTGGAGGTTCCGCGCCGCGAGCTGGAGGAGAAGGTCTCGGGCCCGGGGCGCTTCGCCATGCTGGCCCACACCCTGCCCGACGCGGTGGCCGACCGGGTCGAGGCCCTGGACATCGCCGGCATCAGCTTCGTGGCGGAGTACCAGCGCTTCCGGCCCAACGACACCCTGGCCCAGTCGCTGGTCGGCTCGGTCAGCGTGGACGGCTCCCAGGGCATCTCCGGCCTGGAGGCCCAGTACGACGACCTCCTCACCGGCCGGGAGGGCGAGATCACCTACGAGAAGGCCAAGGTCGAGGGGGGCGGGGCCATCGCCGGCAGCACCCGGCGGGTCATCGCCGCCCGCCCCGGGGCCGACATCACCCTCACCCTGGACCGGGGCCTCCAGTACGAGACCGAGCAGACCCTGGCCGACCACCTGGGCCGGGCCGGGGCCCACGGCGGCACCGCCATCGTGTCCCGCCCCTCCACCGGCGAGATCCTGGCCCTGGCCAACCTGGAGCAGGACGAGGGCGGCGCCGGCTACGTGCCCACCACCAACAACCTGGCCCTCACCACCGTCTACGAGCCCGGGTCGGTCAACAAGGTCATCACCGTGGCCGCCGCCCTGGAGGAGGGCCTGGTCACCCCCGAGACCATGCTCTCGGTGCCCGACGAGCTGGAGGTCGGGGACCACCGGTTCACCGACTCCCACCCCCACCCCACCACCTCGTGGTCGGTCACCGACATCCTGGCCACCTCGTCCAACATCGGCACGATCATGCTGGCCCAGCAGCTGGGCGGGGACCGGATGGACCGCTACCTCCGGCGCTTCGGCTTCGGCTCCCGCACCGGGCTGGGCTTCCCGGCCGAGTCGGCCGGGCTGATGCTGCCCGGGGACGAGTGGGCCCAGCAGAGCACGGCCATCGGCTCCATCCCCATCGGGCAGGGCATCTCGGTCACCGCCCTGCAGATGCTCCAGGCCTACAACGTGCTGGCCAACGACGGCACCTACGTCCCGCCCCGCCTGGTCCGGGCCGTCACCCGGCCCGACGGCACGCCCGAGCCGGTGCCCTCGCCGGAGCCGGTCCAGGTGGTGTCGCCCACCACCGCCGCGGCGGTGCGGGCCATGATGGCCGAGGTGGTCGAGCGGGGCACCGGCCAGGACGCCGCCGTGCCCGGCTACACGGTGGCCGGCAAGACCGGCACGGCACGCAAGCCCCAGCCCAACGGCGGCTACGAGGACGAGGACGGCGCCATGCACTACATCGCCACCTTCGCCGGCCTGCTGCCGGCCGAGAACCCCGACCTGTCCGTCATCGTGGTGGTTGACGAGCCCGACCCCGGCCGGTCCATCTACGCCGGCGACGTGGCCGCCCCCGCCTTCTCCGACCTGGCCCGCCTGGCCCTGCGCCGCTTGGACATCCCGCCGGCCGTGGGCGGCGGCACGGTGGCGGTGCCCACCATGTCGGAGTCGGCCCAGGGCATCGGCGACACCCGCATCCCCTCCTCCGGCGCCGCTCCCGACGAGGGCGCAGCCCGGGAGGAGGACGCGGCCGGCGTCGATCCCGGCGACGGCGGCGACCCCGACGGCGGCTGAGCGTGGCCGCCCCCCCGTCCCCTCCGCCGACCTCCCTCCGCACCGTCCTGGCCGTGGCCGGGGCCGCGGCCGACGGCCCGGTGGCGCTGGACGGCGATCCCGAGGCGGAGGTCACCGCCACCGCCCACGACTCGCGGGCGGTGGCCCCCGGCAGCCTGTTCGCCTGCATCCCCGGCGCCCACGCCGACGGCCACGACCACGCCCCCGCCGCGGTGGCGGCCGGGGCGGCGGCCCTCCTGGTCGAACGCCCCCTGGGGCTGGGCGTGCCCGAGGTGCAGGTGCCGTCGGTGCGGCGGGCCCTGGGCCCGGTGGCCGCGGCGGTGGCCGGCGACCCGTCGCGGGACCTGGCCGTGCTCGGCGTGACCGGCACCAACGGCAAGACCACCGTCGTCCACCTGCTGGCCGCCGTCCTGGACGCCGCCGGGGTGCCGGCCACCACCATCGGCACCCTCACCGGGGCCCGCACCACGCCCGAGGCCCCCGCCCTCCAGGAGAGCTTGGCCGCGGCCCGGGCCGAGGGGCGCGAGGCGGTGGCCATGGAGGTGTCGTCCCACGCTCTCGACCAGCACCGGGTGGACGGCACCCGCTTCGCGGTGGCGGCCTTCACCAACCTCAGCCCTGACCACCTCGACCACCACCGGACCATGGAGGCCTACTTCGCGGCCAAGGCCCGGCTCTTCACCCCCGAGCTGGCCGACCGGGCCGTGGTGTGCACCGACTCGGCCCACGGCCGGCTGCTGCGCGACAGCGCCCAGGTGCCCACCCTGGGCGTGTCCCTGGCCGATGCCGAGGACCTGGTGCTCGAGGCCCGGGGCGCCCGGTTCACGTGGCGGGGCCGCCCCGTGCACCTGCCCCTGGCCGGGGCCTTCAACGTCCGCAACGCCCTGGTGGCGGCCGAGGTGGCCGTGGCCGCCGGGCTGGCGCCGGCCGACGTGGCCTCCGGCCTGTCGGCGGCCCCGGTGGTGCCGGGCCGGTTGGAGCCGGTCGAGGCCGGCCAGCCCTTCACCGTCCTCGTCGACTACGCCCACACCCCGGACGGGCTGGGGCAGGTGGTCGACGCCCTCCGGCCCCTCACCGAGGGCCGGCTCCTGGTCGTCTTCGGCTGCGGCGGCGACCGCGACACGGCCAAGCGGCCCCTCATGGGGGCGGCGGCGGCCACCGCCGATCGGGTCGTGCTCACCTCGGATAACCCGAGATCGGAGGACCCAGGTGCGATCATCGAGGCCGTGCGTGCTGGCATCCCCCCCGCGACCGACCTCACCGTCGAGCCCGACCGCCGCTCGGCCATCGCCCTGGCCCTGGCCGAGGCCCGGCCCGGCGACGTGGTGCTGATCGCCGGCAAGGGCCACGAGACGACCCAGGTGGTGGGGGACCGGGTGCTGCCCTTCGACGACCGAGAGGTGGCCCGGGCCCTCCTCGGGGGGGCGTCGTGATCGCCCTCCTCATGGCGGCCGGCATCGCCCTGGCCAGCTCGCTGGTCGGCACCCGCTTCCTCATCGTGGGGCTGCGCCGGCGCGGGATCGGCCAGCCCATCCACGAGGACGTCCCCGACGCCCACACCAAGAAGGCGGGCACGCCCACCATGGGCGGCATCGCCATCGTGGTCGGCACCGTGCTGGGCTACGCCGTGGCCCACACCCGGCCCGGCCTGGCCTTCACCCGCTCCGGCATCCTGCTGGTGGCCCTGGTGGTGGCGGCCGGGGTGGTGGGCGGCCTCGACGACTGGATCAAGGTCTCCCAGGAGCGGAACCTGGGGCTGTCCAAGGCGGCCAAGAGCATCGGCCTGCTCAGCGTGGCCGTGGCCTTCGCCGTGGCCGCCGTGCACCTCACGCCGGTCCACACCACCCTGTCGTTCACCCGCTTCGACAGCTTCGCCTCCCTCGACATGGGCCCGTGGCTGTGGTGCGGCTGGGCCGTGCTGCTCATCGTGGGCTGCACCAACGCCGTCAACCTGACCGACGGGCTCGACGGCCTGGCCGGCGGCTCGGCCATCTTCGGCTTCGCCGCCTTCACCTTCATCGCCTTCTGGGCCTTCCGCAACGCCGGCCAGGCCGGGGTCCTGGCCGACTACCAGATCCCCCACGCCCTCGACCTGGCCGTGGTGGCCGCCGCCCTGGTCGGGGCGACCACCGGCTTCCTGTGGTGGAACGCCACCCCGGCCCGCATCTTCATGGGCGACACCGGCGCCCTGGCCATCGGCGGCGGCCTGGCCGGCCTGGCCCTCCTGCTCAGCACCCACCTGCTGCTGCCCATCATCGGTGGCCTGTTCGTGTTCGAGACCGCCTCGGTGATCGTGCAGGTGGCCAGCTTCCGGCTGTTCAAGCGCCGGCTGTTCCGGATGGCCCCCATCCACCACCACTACGAGATCGCGGGCTGGCCCGAGACCACCATCATCGTGCGGTTCTGGATCCTGGCCGGCCTGTCCACGGCCATCGCCGTGGGCCTGTACCTGGCCGACTACATCCACCTCACCGGCCAGTGACCGGCGCCCCACCCTCCGACCTGCTCGACCCCGCCCGCCCGGCGGTGGTCATGGGCCTGGGCGTGACCGGCCGGGCCGTGGCCCGGGCCCTGGCCCGCCGGGGCCACGTCGTGGCCCTGGCCGACGACGCGCCGGGCCCCGAGGCCCGGGCCCTGGCCTCCGAGCTGGACGCCCCCCTGGCCGCCGCCCCCGACGGCGCCACCCTGGCCGCCCTGCTGGCCGGGGCCGCGGCCCTGGTGCCGGCCCCCGGCCTGCCCGAGGCCCACCCGGCCTTCGCGGCGGCGGCCGCCGCCGGGGTGCCGGTGGTGGGCGAGCTGGACCTGGCCGCGGCCTGGGACCCGAGGCCGGCGGTGGCCATCACCGGCACCGACGGCAAGACCACGGTCACCACCCTGGTCACGGCCATGCTCCGGGCCTCCGGGGTGGCTGCGGTGGAGGCCGGCAACACCGAGGTCCCGCTGGTCGAGGCCATCGACGACCCGGGGCCCGAGGTGTTCGTGGTCGAGGCCTCGTCGTTCCGCCTGGCCCCGCTGCGCCGGTTCGCCCCGGTGGCCGGCTGCTGGCTCAACTTCAGCCCCGACCACCAGGACGTCCACACCAGCCTGGATCGCTACGAGGCGGCCAAGGCCAACCTGTGGCGGGGCTTCGGCCCCGGCCAGCTGGCCGTGGCCAACCGCGACGACCCCGTGGTCGTGGCCCACGCCGCCGGCCTGCCCCGGGTGGAGACCTTCGGGCTGGGCCCGCCCCCGGCCGGGACCGGCCACTGGTGGGTGGACGGCGACAGCCTGCGCACCCCGGAGGGCGAGGTGCTGGCCCGGCGGGACGAGCTCCACCGGGACCTGCCCCACGACCGGGCCAACGCCCTGGCCGCCGCGGCCACCGCCCGGGCCGCGGGCGCCACCCTGGCCGGGGCGGCCGACGCCCTGCGGGCCTTCACCGGCTTGGCCCACCGCGTGCAGTTGGTCGGCGTCGGGGACGGCGTGGCCTGGTACGACGACTCCAAGGCCACCGCCCCCCACGCCACCCTGGCTGCGGTGGCCGGCTTCGCCTCGGTGGTGCTGTTGGCCGGGGGCCGCAACAAGGGCCTGGACCTGGGGGACCTGGCCGGCGCGGCCGGCCACGTCCGGGCCGTGGTGGCAATGGGCGAGGCGGCCGACGAGGTGGCAGCCGCCTTCGCCGGCCTCCGGCCCGTGGCCCGGGCCGACGACATGGACGCCGCGGTGGCGGCGGCCCGCGACCTGGCCCGGCCCGGCGACGCCGTGGTGCTGTCCCCGGCCTGCGCCTCCTTCGACCGCTACCGGGGCTACGCCGAGCGGGGCGACGACTTCGCCCGCGCCGTGGCCGCCCTGGGCGTGCCCGCCCCGTCCCCCGCCCCCCCCGCCCGGGAGACGACCCCGTGACCACCGCCACCGCCACCGTCCCCGCCCGCCGATCCCGCCCCCGCCTGACCCTGGCCCTGGACGGGGAGCGCACCGGCACCTTCACCGCCCTGCTGGTGCTGGTGGTCGTGCTGGTGTTCCTGGGCCTGGTCATGGTGCTCTCGGCCTCGTCGGTGGCGTCGCTGGAGACCACGTCGTCCACCTGGTCCTACGCCGTGCGCCAGGGCCTGTGGGCCCTGCTGGGCACGGCCGGGCTCATCGTGGCCCTGCGCAGCGACCGCCGGAGCTGGCGGCGCTGGTGCCGGGTGGGCCTGCTGGCCGTGGTCGGCCTGCTGGTGCTGGTGCTGGTGCCCGGCGTCGGGATCTCGGCCAACGGGGCCCGGCGCTGGCTGGGGGCCGGCTCGGTCCAGCTCCAGCCCTCGGAGCTGGCCAAGATCGCCGTCATCCTGTTCTGCGCCGACCTCCTGGCCCGGCGCAGCACCGAGGTCCACGACCCCCGGCGCACGCTGTGGCCGGTGGTGGGCGTGCTGGGCGGCGTGTCCATGCTGGTCCTGCTCCAGCCCAACCTGGGCACCACGCTGGTCATCGGCGTGATCGTGCTGGCCATGCTCCACGGCGCCGGGGTCCGCATGGTGCCCCTGGCCGGCCTGGGGGCCCTGGCCGTGGTGGCCGCCGGGCTGCTGGTGTGGTTCGAGCCCTACCGGCGCCGCCGCCTGTTCGCCACCTTCGACCCGTGGGCCAACAAGTCCGACAGCGGCTACCAGCTCATCCAGGCCGGCGTGGGCCTGAGCGACGGCGGCCTCATCGGCCTGGGCCTGGGCCAGTCCAAGGCCAAGTACGGGTACCTGCCCTACGCCCACACCGACTTCATCTTCGCCATCATCGGCGAGGAGCTGGGCCTGCTCGGCGCCCTGTCGGTGGTCCTGCTGTTCGTGGCCCTGGCCTTCCTCGGGGTCCGGGCCGCCACCCGGGCCGCCGACCGCTTCAGCGCCCTGGTGGCCACCGGCATCACCACCTGGCTGGTGGCCCAGGCCTTCCTCAACATCGCCGTGGTCCTGGGCCTGGTGCCCAACACCGGGGTGCCGCTGCCCTTCATCTCCTACGGCGGCACCTCCCTGCTGGTCACCATGGTGGCCGTGGGCATGCTGCTCAACATCGCCCGGCACCCCCGGTCGGCGGGGCCGCGGCCGGCGGCCGCCGACCGATGACCGGGGCCCCCACCCGGGTGCTGATCGCCGGAGGGGGCACGGCCGGGCACCTCGTCCCCGGCCTGGCCCTGGCCGCGGCCCTGGTGGAGCGGGGCGTGCCCCGCGACGCCATCCACTTCGTGGGCTCGGACCGGGGGGTCGAGGCGGCCATGGTGCCGGCCGCCGGCTTCACCCTCGACGAGCTGCCGGGCCGGGGCCTGCCCCGGCGCCCCGGCCCGGCCATGGCCCGGGCCGGCCTGGCCCTGCTGCGGGCCACCCGGCAGGGGGCGGCCATCGTGCGCCGCCGCCGCCCCGACGTGGTGGTGTCGCTGGGCGGCCACGCCGCCTTCGCCTGCGCCTTCGGGGCCGTCCGGGCCCGGGTGCCGCTGGTGCTGGTGGAGCAGAACGTCCGGGCCGGGGCGGTCAACCGGCGCCTGGCCCGCTTCGCCCGGGCCAGCGCGGTGTCGTTCCCGGGCACCGACCTGCCCCGGGCCACCGTCACCGGCAACCCCCTGGGGGCCGAGCTGGTGGCGGCGGCCACCGCTCGCCGGGGCCCCGACGGCGACGGGGTGCGCGACCGGGCCCGGGCCACCCTCGGCCTGCCCCTGGACCGCACCGTGGTGCTGGTGACCACCGGTTCGCTGGGGTCCCAGCGGGTCAACCGGGCCGTGGTGGCCCTGGCCGAGCGGTGGGCCGACCGGGCCGACGTGGCCATCCGGCTGGTGACCGGCCGGCGCGACCACGACGAGGTGGCCGCGGCCCTGGCCGGTCGCCGCCCGGGCGCCTTGCACCTGGACGTGGTGCCCTACGAGGACCGCATGGCGGTGGCCCTGGCCGCCGCCGACGTGGCCGTGACCCGGGCCGGGGCCGGCACCTGCACCGAGCTGGCCGCCTTCGGGGTGCCGGCGCTGATGGTCCCGCTGCCCATCGCCACCCGCGACCACCAGGCCGCCAACGCCGGCGTCCTGGTGGCCGCCGGGGGGGCGGTGCTGGTGCGCGACGAGGAGCTGGACGAGGACCGCCTGGAGGCCGAGCTGGGCCCCGTGGTCGACGACCCGGGCCGCCGGGCGGCCATGGCCGCGGCCATGGCCGGCCAGGCCCGCCTGGACGCCGCGGCGCGGGCCGCGGCCCTGGTCCAGGAGGTGGCCGGTGGCTGACCCGGTCGCCCCCCTCCGCCTCGACGGCCCTCCCCTGCGCATCCACGTGGTGGGGGTGGGCGGCGCCGGCATGCGGGCCATCGCCTCGGTGCTGGCCTCCCTCGGCCACCGGGTGTCGGGCTCGGACCTCAAGCCCTCGCCCGGCCTCGACCGCCTCCGGGCCCAGGGGGTGGAGGTGCAGGTCGGCCACCACGCCGCCCACGTGGCCGGGGCCCAGCTGGTGGCCACCTCGACGGCCATCCCGGAGTCCAACCCCGAGGTGGTGGCGGCCAGGGCGGCCGGCCTGCCGGTGCTGCGCCGGGCCGACGTGCTGGCCGCGGTGACCCGGGTCCGGCGCACCCTCTCGGTCTCCGGCACCCACGGGAAGACCACCACCACCACGATGCTGGCCCTGATCCTGGTGGAGGCGGGCCTGGCGCCGTCGTTCATCGTGGGTGGCGACGTGAACGAGATCGGCACCGGCGCGGTGTGGGACACCGGCGAGCTGTTCGTGGTCGAGGCCGACGAGAGCGACGGGACCTTCACCGAGCTGGACACCGAGCTGGCCGTGGTCACCAACGTCGAGGCCGACCACCTCGACCACTACGGCGACCTGGCCGCCATCGAGGCCGCCTTCGACCGCTTCGTGGCCGGCGCCCGCACCGCGGTGGTCTGCGTGGACGAGCCCCACGCCGCCGCCCTGGCCGCCCGGCACGGCACCCTCACCTACGGCACCGCGGCGGGGGCCGGCCACCGAATCGTCGACGTGGCCGTCGACCGGGTGGGGACCCGCTTCGCGGTGGAGGAGGACGGCCGGCGACTGGGCACCGTCGAGCTGCCCATCCCCGGCCTCCACAACGCCCGCAACGCCACCGCCGCCCTGGTGGCCTCCCTGCAGGTCGGGGCCCGCTTCGAGGACGCCACCACCGCCCTCGGGCGCTACGCCGGCGTGGCCCGCCGCTACCAGTTCCGGGGCACGGCCCGGGGCGCCACCTTCGTCGACGACTACGCCCACAACCCGGGCAAGGTGGCGGCGGTGGTGGGCACCGCGGCCCAGGGCGGGTGGGGCCGGGTGGTGGTGGTGTTCCAACCCCACCGCTTCTCCCGGACCGAGGACCTCTGGCGCGACTTCGGGTCGTCGTTCGACGGCGCCGACCTGGTGGTGGTGGCCGACGTCGACGGGGCCGGGGAGCGGCCCCGCCCCGGGGTCACCGGCCAGCTGGTGGCCGACGCGGTGGCCGCCGAGCGCCCCGGCCTGCCGGTGGTGTTCGTGCCCGAGCGCGACGACCTGCTGGCCTTCCTGGAGGGCGAGCTGGGCGACGGCGACCTGTGCCTCACCCTGGGGGCGGGCGACATCACCGGGCTGCCGGACGAGCTCCTGGCCCGGATGGGGGCCGGGTGACGGCCACCGAGCCCACCGGGCCGGCCGGGGCGGAGCCGGCGGCGGTGGCCCGGGCCACCGCCGCCCTCGGCTCGCGGGCCCGGCCCGGCATGGGCCTGGGCGCCCTCACCACCTACCGGGTGGGCGGGGCCGCGGCGCTGGGCGTGGAGGCCCGTGACCACGCCGATCTGGCCCGGGTGGCCGCCGCGGTGGAAGCCAGCGGGCTGCCCACCCTGGTGGTGGGCCGGGGCTCCAACCTGCTGGTGGCCGACGAGGGCTTCCCCGGCATCGCCGTGGTCTTGGGCGAGGGCTTCGCCACCGTGTCGGTCGAGGGGCTGACCGTCCGGGCCGGCGGGGCGGCCAGCCTGCCGGTGGTGGCCCGCCGGGCCGCCGGGGCGGGGCTGACCGGGTTCGAGTGGGCCGTGGGCGTGCCCGGCTCGGTGGGCGGCGCGGTGCGCATGAACGCCGGCGGGCACGGCTCGGACATGGCAGCCACGCTGCGGAGCATCCGCGTGGTGGAGCTCGCCGCGGGGGAGGATGGGGCGGTGCCCGCCACGCTGCCCGCCGCCGCGTTGGAGCTCGGTTACCGGTCCTCGTCGGTGACGCCGTCGCAGGTGGTGGTCGAGGCCCAGATCGACCTGGTGCGGGGCGACCGGGTGGCGGCCCAGTCCGCCATCTCCGAGATCGTGCGCTGGCGGCGCGAGCACCAGCCCGGCGGTCCCAACGCCGGCTCGGTGTTCACCAACCCCGAGGGCGACTCGGCCGGGCGCCTGGTCGAGGCGGCCGGGGCCCGGGGCCTGCGCCTGGGCACGGCCGAGGTCTCGCCCAAGCACGCCAACTTCATCCAGGCCGACACCGGGGGCCGGGCCGCCGACGTGTTCGCCCTGATGGTCGAGGTGGCCCGCCGGGTCGAGGGGGCCCAGGGCATCCGCCTGCACCCGGAGACCCGCCTGGTCGGCTTCTCGTGGCCGGGGGAGGCGACGCCGTGACCGTCCGCGAGCGCTCGCGCCCGGCGCCGCCGGCCCCGGCCCCGGCCCCGCCCCACCCCCGCATCCGGGCCCGCCGGGTGGAGGTGGCCCGCGACCAGGGGCGCCGACGCCGACGCCGCCTCAACGTCCTGCTCGGCGCCGTGTGCGCCGGGGTGTGGGCCCTGGTGGCCCTGCGCAGCCCCCTCTTCGACATCGACCGCGTCCAGGTCTCCGGCGGGGAGCGGACCCCCGACGTGGACGTCCTGGGCGCCCTGGGGGAGGGGACCGGCTCGCCCCTGCTCGACCTCGACCCGGGGGCCGCCGCTCGGCGCGTCGAGGCCCTGCCGTGGGTGGCCGACGCCCGGGTCCAGCGCCTGTGGCCGGGCACCGTCCGGGTGGTCCTGGTCGAGCGCCGGGCCGTGGCCGCCGCCGCCCACGGCTCGGGGTGGGCCACCGTGGACGCCACCGGCCGGATCCTGGCCGTGGGCCCGACCCGGCCCCCGGGCCTGGTGGGGGTGGCCGGGCGGGCCGACGGCGCCCCGGGCACCAGGTTGGACGGGCCCGACCGGGCCCTCCTGGCCGCTCTCGGCGACGTGCCCCGGGCCGCGCGGGACGACCTGGCCACCATCCGCCGCAGCGACGACGGCATCGTGCTCGACCTGCGGGCCGGGCCGTGCGTGGTGGTCGGGGACACCACCGACCTGGAGGGCAAGGTCCTGGCCGCCACCGCGGTGCGGGACAGCGCCGGCCTGGGCCGGCAGGGGCGGATCGACGTCCGGGTGCCCAGCGCACCGGCCTTGACCAGGGATGGCCGCTGTGCGTAGAGTCTCGACCCTCACCAGAACTTTACATAACCCTTTACCTCACGTCGAGGTGGAGGGTTCCTCCACGGTCGGCGCCTCCCGCCGACCGTGGCGCGCGCCAGCGTCAGCAGATTGGAGCTCTCCCCATGTCCGGTAACCCGCAGAACTACCTGGCGGTGATCAAGGTGGTCGGCATCGGTGGTGGCGGCTGCAACGCCGTCAACCGGATGATCGACGCCGGGCTGAAGGGGGTCGAGTTCATCGCCGTCAACACCGACGCGCAGGCCCTGCTGATGAGCGACGCCGACCTGAAGCTGGACATCGGCCGGGACCTGACCCGCGGCCTGGGGGCGGGCAGCGACCCCGACGTCGGGGCCCAGGCCGCCGAGGCCCACCGGGGCGAGATCGAGGAGGCCCTCAAGGGGGCCGACATGGTGTTCATCACCGCCGGCAAGGGGGGCGGCACCGGCACCGGGGGTGCCCCCGTGGTGGCCGAGATCGCCAAGTCCATCGGCGCCCTCACCATCGGCGTGGTCACCCGGCCCTTCGCCTTCGAGGGCCGGCGCCGCTCGGTCCAGGCCGAGACCGGCATCCAGAAGCTGAAGGAGAAGGTCGACACCCAGATCGTCATCCCCAACGACCGGCTGCTCACCGTGTCCAACGAGAAGACCTCGGTGCTCAACGCCTTCAAGATGGCCGACGAGGTGCTCCTCCAGGGCGTCCAGGGCATCACCGACCTCATCACCACGCCGGGGCTCATCAACACCGACTTCGCCGACGTGAAGATGATCATGAGCAACGCCGGCTCCGCCCTCATGGGCATCGGCCACGCCTCGGGCGAGGGCCGGGCCCTCCAGGCCGCCCGCAACGCCATCTCCAGCCCCCTGCTGGAGGCCTCCATCGAAGGGGCCCGGGGCATCCTCCTCAGCATCACCGGCGGCAGCGACATGGGCCTGTTCGAGGTGAACGAGGCGGCCGAGGTCATCCACGGCGTGGCCCACCCCGACGCCAACATCATCTTCGGCACCGTCATCGACGACGAGATGGGCGACGAGGTCCGGGTGACGGTCATCGCCGCCGGCTTCGACCGCTGGGAGGAGGGCCGGTCGCGGAGCCGGGGCGGCGAGGGGTCGGCCCCGGAGCCCCTCACCGGGGAGCGCCCCACGGCCCCGGTCACCGACCTGTTCGGCGGCGGCGACGGCGGGGCCGACGACCCGGGCGACGACGACTTCGACGTCCCCTCGTTCCTCCGCTGAGCCCAGCCGCCCACCACCTCAGCACCACCCGGGCCCACGGCGACCTCGCCGTCGGGCTCCCGGCCGACGTCCTGGCCGCGCGCCGCCGGGTCGTGGTCGACCTGCCGTGGACGTGGCTCCACCAGGTCCACGGGGCCGACGTGGTCACCGTGGAGGCCCCCGGCGCCCACGCCGGGGCCCCGGCCGACGCCGCGGTCACGGCCACCCCTGGCGCCGCGGTGGCCGTCACCACCGCCGACTGCGCGCCGGTGGTCCTCCTGGCCGGCGGGGCCGTCGGCGTGGCCCACGCCGGCTGGCGCGGGCTGGAGGCCGGCGTGGTGGCCGCCGCCGCCCAGGCCATGGCCGACCTCGGCCACCCGCCCGAGCGGGCCGTCATCGGCCCCTGCATCCGGGCCGACCGCTACGCCTTCGGCCCGGCCGACCTCGACCGGGTGGCCGGCCGGTGGGGCGACGGCGTGCGGGCCACCACCCCGGAGGGCGTCCCGGCCCTGGACCTGGCGGCCGGGGTGCGAGCCGCCCTGGCCGAGGCCGGGGTCACCGCCGTCGACGACGCCGGCACCTGCACCGCGGCCGACGCCACCCGCTACTGGTCGCACCGGGCCCGGGCCGAGGCCGGCCGCATCGCCACCGTGGCCTGGATCGAGGACGGGCCGACGTGATCCCCTGCACCGTCCCGGCCGCGGAGCTGGCGGCCCGGCTGGCCGGCGTCCGCCGTCGCATCGAGGCCGCCGGCGGCGACCCCGAGGCGGTGCGGGTGGTGGGCGTGACCAAGGGCTTCGACCGCTCGGCGGTGGAGCGGGCCCGGGAGGCCGGCCTGGCCGACCTGGGGGAGAGCTACGCCCAGGAGATGGTGGCCAAGGCCCCGGGGCCCGAGCCGGGCCTGCGCTGGCACTGGGTGGGCCGCCTCCAGCGCAACAAGGTCCGCCAGGTCGCCCCCCTGGTGGCCCTGTGGCACAGCATCGACCGGGCCGAGCTGGGGGCCGAGGTGGCCCGCCGGGCGCCGGGGGCGTCGGTGCTGGCCCAGGTGAACACGTCCGGCGAGGCCAGCAAGGCCGGGTGCCCGCCGGGCCGGGTGGCCGCCCTGGTGGCCGACCTGCGGGCCGAGGGCCTGGCCGTGGCCGGCCTGATGACGGTGGCCGCGCCGGGCCCGGCCGCGGCCCGGGCCTGCTTCCGCACCCTCCGGGAGCTGGCCGACGACCTGGGCCTGCCCGAGCGTTCCATGGGCATGTCCGACGACCTGGAGGCGGCGGTGGCCGAGGGCGCCACGCTGGTGCGCGTCGGCACCGCCCTCTTCGGGCCCCGCGGGGGCGGAGTCGCGTCCGCCCCCGACACGACCAGTTAGGCTGCCCCGCTCAGGAGGACCGATGGCGACCATGTGGCGCAAGGCGATGCTCTACCTCGGGCTGGGCCCCGACGAGGAGTACGACGACTACGACCCGGGCTACGACGACGCCGCGCCGCGCCCGGCGCCCGGTCGCCAGGCCCCGGCGCCCCCCCCGGCGGTCGGTTACGACGACCGCGACCGGGAGCGCGACGTGGGCGAGCCGTCGGCCATCGGCACGGTGCGGCCCATGGGCCCCAGCCGGCCCGACCCGGGCCCCCCGGCCGGCGACTTCGCCACCCAGGTGGGCTCCGGCACCGGCGTGGTGGCCCGACCCCGGCCCAAGGTGGTGCGGCCCATGCCCGTGGCCTCCACCGCCCGGCCCCGCCTGGTGGTGCCCCTCACCTTCAACCAGGCCCAGGAGCTGGCCGACACGTTCAAGGGGGGCCAGCCGGTGGTGATGAACCTGCGCCACGCCGAGCGCGAGGTGTCCCGGCGCCTCATCGACTTCTGCAGCGGCCTCTGCTACGGCCTCGGCGGCCGCATGGAGAAGCTGGACAGCCAGGTCTACCTGCTGTGCCCCAGCACGGTCGAGGTCTCGGCCGAGGAGCGGGACCGCCTGCGCGACCGGGGCTACGAGGACTGAGACCAGCCCTCCATGTTCATCCTCACCGCGCTGTGCTTCGCAGCTTTCCTGTACCAGTTCGTCATCTTCGCGGCCATCATCATCAGCTGGTTCCCGGTCGAGCCGGGCTCCGGCCTGGAGCGGGTCCGCGACGTGCTCCACGCCCTCACCGAGCCGGTGCTGGGGCCCCTGCGCCGGGCCATCCCGGCGGTGCGGTTGGGGGGCTTCGCTCTGGACCTGTCGCCCCTCATCGTGCTCATCGGCCTGAGCATCCTGCGGCAGGTGCTCTGCTGAGCGGACGTGCGGTGCCCCCGACGGGTCGCTGACTAACCTCGGCGGCATGGACCTCTCCTCGAGCCTCGCTGGCACCAAGGAGTTCCGCATCGTCAAGCGGGGCTACGACCCCGACGAGGTGGACGCCTTCCTCGACCAGATCGCCCTCGGGGTCGCCGAGCTCAAGCGCAAGCTGGTCGAGTCGGGTGACCAGGCCCCCGCACCGGCCGCCACCCCGGAGCCGTCGCGGGCCGACGCCGAGGAGATCCACCGGGCCCTGATCCTGGCCCAGCGGGCCGCCGACGAGGAGGTCCGCAAGGCCGCGGCCGAGGGCGAGGCCGTGGTGGCCGAGGCCCGCGAGCGAGCCGCCGAGCTGCTGCGGGAGGCCGACCGCGACGTGTCCGAGCGGCGCGAGCAGGCGCGGGTCGGGCTGTTGGACGAGATCTCCGGCCTGGAGGCCCGCCGCGACGGCCTGGCCGCCGACGTGGTCGTGCTGGAACGCCACGTGGACGAGCAGCGCGAGGTGGTGCAGGCCGCGGTGGGCGAGCTCCAGTCCCTGCTCGACCACCCCGAGGCCTTCCGGGTGGCCCCGGCCGGCGCCCCCGGCGCCGGCCCGGCCCCGGGCACCACGGCCCCCGTCGCCCCCACGCCGCCGCCGGCCACGGCCGAGGCCGCGGGCGGCGACGACGACGACGAGGAGGGCGATGCGGCGGCCGTGGCCGCTGACCAGCCCGCCGACGAGGACCAGCACGCACCGCTCCCCGGGCGCGACGACCTGGCCCACGCCCTGAACCTCCACCACGGCGACGAGGACGATGAGGCCATCGACCTGGTGGAGCCGCCCGTCGACACCGGGCCGCCCACCCAGGCCCTCGACCAGGTCGAGGCCGGTGAGGACGACGACGACGCCTTCCTGGCCGAGCTGCGCAAGGCCATGCTCGACGACGAGCCCCTGGGGCCCCGCGACGCCGCCCTGCTGCCCGGCCCCCGGGCCGAGGAGGTGGCCCGCCCCCGGGCCCGCTTCGGGCGCCGCCGCTGAGCCGGCCCGGCGCCGGGAGGGGAGGCGGGACCCACCTGGCTATGCTGCGGCACCCTTTGTCCTGCAGAAGGTGGAGAGCCGATGGCGAAGACGGCGAAGAAGTCGCCCGCCAAGAAGGTCCCGGCCAAGAAGGTGCCCGTCAAGAAGGCGGCGGCCAAGGCCGCTCCCACCAGGTCCTCGGTCAAGGCCGCCAAGCCGGCGTCGGCCAAGGCCCCCGCGGCCAGGGCCGCCTCGGGCAAGGCCGCCTCCACCAAGGCCACCTCGGCCAAGGGATCGGCCAAGTCCGCCTCGACGAAGGCCGCGCCGGCCAAGGCCAAGGCCGCCTCGGGCAAGGCGCCGGGCAAGGCCAAGGCTGCTCCGACCACGGCCAAAGCGGCTCCGGCGAAGGCTGCTCCGGGCAAGGCCAAGGCGGCTCCGGCGAAGGCTGCTCCGGGTAAGGCCAAGGCGCCGCCGTTCCCGGCCCGGTTCCTGGAGGCCCAACGCAAGGCCCTGGTGGAGGAGCGGGCCACCTACCTGGGCCAGGCCGAGAGCCTCAAGGCCGAGGCCGACTCCCTGGTGGCCGACATCGACCCCGGCGACGTCCAGTTCGACGAGGAGTCGGGCGAGGGCGACACCCTGGCCATCGAGCGCGAGCGCGACCTGGCCCTGTCGGCCCAGGCCCGCCAGGCGGTGGAGGAGATCGACCACGCCCTGGCCAAGTTCGAGGACGGCACCTACGGCATCTGCGAGGTGTCGGGCGAGCCCATCCCCCGGGAGCGCCTGGAGGCCATCCCCTGGGCCCGGGAGAAGGTCGAGTACAAGATCGGGGGGCTGGGCCGTCGCTGACCGGGTGGTCGACGGCGCCGAGGCGCCGGCCGAGCCCACGTCGCCCGTCCGGGCCCGCCGGCTGGGAGCCGTCGGGTTGGTGGCGGCCGCCGTCGTGGCCGCCGACCAGGGCACCAAGCAGTGGGCCCTCGAGCGCCTGTCCGGCGGCCGCATCGTCGAGGTGGTGGGCTCCCTCCGCTTCGCCCTCACCTTCAACACGGGCATGGCCTTCAGCCGGGGCGACGGCGCCAACCTGGGGCCGTTCATCGCCGTGCTGGCCCTGGGCGTGGTCGGCTGGCTCCTGTGGTCCGGCCACAGCGCCACCGCCCTGGGCGCCCTGGCCTCGGGCCTGGTGGCCGGCGGGGCCCTCGGCAACCTGGCCGACCGGGCCCTCCGGTCCGGCCCCTACGGGGCCGAGGCCGGGTTCATGGGCGGGGCGGTGGTCGACTTCATCGACCTCCAGTGGTGGCCGGTGTTCAACGTGGCCGACTCCGGCGTGGTGGTGGGTGCCCTGCTCCTGGTGGTGACCTCGTTCCGCGAGCCGCACCCGGTCGCGGCTCGGTGACGGGCCGGCGCCCGTGACCCGCCGGGTGGAGGTGGTGCCGGCGGCCCTGGCCGGCGAGCGCCTGGACCGGGTGGTCGCCCTGGTCGGGGACGTCAGCCGGGCCGACGCCGCCGCCCTGCTGGCCGCCGGCCGGGTGGCGGTGGACGGGGCCGTGGCCCGCAAGCCGTCGCTGCGCCTGGCCGAGGGGGTCGAGGTGGAGGTGCAGCTCGAGGACGGCCCGGCCGGGCCCGTGGTGGCCCCCGACCCCGACGTGGTGGTGCCCGTGGTGCGCGAGGACCCGGCCTTCCTGGTGGTCGACAAGCCCGCCGGCCTGGTGGTGCACCCCGGGGCCGGCCACCCGGGGGGGACGCTGGCGGCCGGGCTCCTGGCCCGGTACCCGGAGCTGGCCGGGGTGGGGGAGCCCGACCGCCCGGGGCTGGTCCACCGCCTCGACCGCGACACCTCCGGCCTGCTGGTGGTGGCCCGCACCCCCGAGGCCCACGCGGACCTGGTGGGCCAGCTCCAGGCCCGCACCGTGGAGCGCCGCTACCTGGCCCTGGTGGACGGCCACCCCGAGGCGCCGCAGGGGGTGGTGGACGCCCCCATCGGGCGCTCGCCCCGCCGGCCCACCCTCATGGAGGTCCGGGCCGACGGCCGGGAGGCCCGCACCCGGTACGAGGTGCGGGAGACCTTCGCCGAGCCCGCCCCGGTGGCGCTGGTGCGGTGCCGCCTGGAGACCGGGCGCACCCACCAGATCCGGGTGCACCTGAAGGCCATCGGCCACCCGGTGGTGGGCGACGACCGCTACCTCGGGGCCACCCGGGTGGTCTCGTGCCCCCGCACCTTCCTGCACGCCGAGCGGCTGGCCTTCCGCCACCCGGTGACCGGGGCGGCGGTCGAGGTGGCCTCGGACCTGGCCCCCGACCTGGCCGCGGTGCTGGCCGGGCTGCGGGCGGGGGCGCGACACCCGGCCTGACGGGCCTGTGACCGATTGCATATCGGCGTCGCCGCCGGGTAGGGGCCAGCCGTACGGGCCCCCCGCCCCCGGAGCTGCCGCCGTCATGATCCGCACCCCCGTCCTCCGCCTCGGCCTGGTCGCCGTGCTGGCCGTGGGGGCGGTGGCGTGCGGCGGGGGGGAGGAGGGCGGGGTGCCGGTGGTGCGCTGGTACGCCCGGGACGAGGCCGGCGAGGTGTTCGGGGCCGCCATCGAGGACTGCAACGCAGCGGCCGAGGGGCGCTACCGGATCGAGCTGGTGCCGCTGCCGGCCAACGCCGACGAGCAGCGCGAGCAGCTGGTGCGCCGCCTGGCTGCCGAGGACGCCGACATCGACCTCATGAACATGGACGTGCCGTGGACGGCCGAGTTCGCCAACGCGGGCTGGATCCGCCCCTGGCCCGACGACCGGGTCGAGGCGGCCACCGAGGGGCGGCTGGCCACCTCGGTCGAGACCGCCACCTACGACGACACCCTCTACGGCATCCCCCTCAACGCCAACGCCCAGCTCCTCTGGTACCGCTCCGACCTGGCGGAGGAGGCCCCCGCCACCTGGGACGCCATGCTGGCCGAGGCCGACGACCTCGAGGCCGCCGGCGAGCCCCACGTGATCTGGGAGCAGGGCCAGCGCTACGAGGGCCTGGTGGTCTGGTTCACGTCGCTCCTGGCCTCGGCCGGGGGCACCATCCTGGACGAGGAGGGCACCCGGGTCACGCTGGAGCCCGAGCCCACCCGCCGGGCCCTGGAGGTCATGCGGGCCTACTCCCGCTCCCCCCACGCCCCGCCGGCCCTGGCCACGGCCCAGGAGGACCAGGGCCGCCAGGGCTGGGAGGGCGGCGACGCCGCCTTCATGGTCAACTACGGCTTCGTGTGGCCCAGCGCCAACGAGCTGGCCCCCGACATCGCCGCCACCATGGCCTGGGGCCCCTTCCCCTCGGTGGAGCCCGACGTGCCGTCCAAGGTGGCCATCGGCGGCTTCAACATCGGCATCGGCGCCCACGGCGACCACCCGGACCTGGCCGTCGAGGCCGCCACCTGCCTGGCCGGCGAGGACAACCAGGCCCGCAACGCCACCGACGCCGGCCTGCTGCCGGTGACCGAGGCCCTCTACGACGACCCGGCCGTGGCCGAGGCCGAGAAGGGCGGCACCCCGCTGTTCCCCTACGCCGCGGCCATGAAGGAGGCGCTCAGCACCGCGGTGCTGCGGCCCCGCACCCCGTACTACAACGACGTCTCGCTGGCCATCATCAGCATCCTGCACCCCACCGCCGAGATCGACCCCGAGGCCGCCGTCGAGCGCCTGCGGACCGCCATCGCCGCCGCCCTGAAGGGCGAGGGCCTCCTGTGAGCGCGCTGTCGAGCCGGGCCCGGTCGGAGCGGAAGCTGGGGTGGATGCTCTGCGCCCCGGCGGTGACGGTGATGCTGCTGGTCACCGCCTACCCCGTGGGCTACGCCCTCTGGCTGTCCCTCCAGCGCTACGACCTGCGCTTCCCGGAGGACCGGGAGTTCGTGGGCCTCCGCAACTACGGGGCCGTCCTGGGCAACGAGCTGTGGTGGCAGGACCTGGTCAACACCCTGGTCATCACGGCCGTGTCGGTGGTCATCGAGCTGGTCCTGGGCTTCGCCCTGGCCTTCGTCATGCACCGGGCCATCGTCGGCCGGGGCCTGGTGCGCAGCGCCGTCCTGGTGCCCTACGGGATCATCACCGTGGTCGCCGCCTTCGCCTGGCGCTTCGCCTTCGACCCCACCACCGGCTTCGTCAACGGGCTGGCCAACGTCGAGCAGAGCTGGTTCACGGAGCGGTGGAGCTCCTACCTGGTGATCATCCTGGCCGAGGTCTGGAAGACCACGCCGTTCATGTCGCTGCTGCTGCTGGCCGGCTTCACCCTGGTCCCCGACGACGTGGTCCGGGCCGCCCGGGTCGACGGGGCCTCGCCGGCGGTGCGGCTCCGCAAGGTCATCATCCCGCTCATGAAGCCGGCCATCCTGGTGGCACTGCTGTTCCGGACCCTGGACGCCTTCCGCATCTTCGACACCGTGTTCGTCATGACCCGGGGCGCCCAGGGCACGGAGAACGTGTCCATCCTGGGCTACAAGACCCTGATCGGCCGCCTGAACCTGGGCCTGGGCTCGGCCGTCTCGGTCCTGATCTTCGTCTGCGTGGTGATCATCGCCGTCCTGTTCGTCAAGGGCTTCGGGGCCAACCTGGCCCAGCAGCGGGGGGAGGACCTGTGAAGGCCCCGACCGGGCGTGACCGGTTCCTCTGGGGGCTGGGCATCGCCGTGGTGGTGGGCTACGCCCTGGTGCCGGTGGCGTGGATCGTCTCGCTGTCGCTCACGCCGGCCGAGGAGATCGGCACCGGCGGGTTCCTCCCCGACGACCCCACCCTGGCCAACTACACGGGGGCCGAGGGCGTGTTCAACGACCCGCAGTTCCCCTCCGCCCTGCGCAACTCGCTGGGCATCGCCCTGGTGGCCACCGTGCTGGCCGTGGTCCTGGCCACGTTCGCGGCCTACGCCATCGTCCGCCTCGACTTCCGGGGCAAGGCGGTGGTCATGTCGGGCGCCCTGGCCATCGCCATGTTCCCGCCGGTGGCCATCATCGGCCCCCTGTTCGACATGTGGCGGACCCTCGGGTTCTACGACACGTGGCCGGGCCTGATCATCCCGTACATGACCTTCACCCTGCCCCTGGCCATCTGGACCCTGTCGGCCTTCTTCCGGGAGATCCCCTGGGACCTGGACAAGGCGGCCCGCATCGACGGGGCCACCCCGTTCCAGGCCTTCCGCAAGGTCATCGCCCCCCTGGCCGCGCCGGGCATGTTCACCTCGGCCATCCTCGTCTTCATCTTCGCCTGGAACGACTTCTTGTTCGCCACGTCGCTCACGTCCACCAACCGGGCCCGCACCGTCCCGGCCGCCATCACGTTCTTCACCGGATCGTCGCAGTTCACGTTCCCGACCGGCCAGATCGCCGCCGCCTCGGTGGTCGTGACCGTCCCCATCATCGTGATGGTCCTCGTCTTCCAGCGCCGCATCGTGTCCGGGCTCACCTCGGGCGCGGTCAAGGGCTGAGCCCCAGGAGGCACCGCACCCATGGCCGAGATCGTCCTCGACAAGGTCACCAAGCGCTACCCCGACGGCCACGAGGCGGTGAAGGGCGCCGAGGTCACCATCGGTGACGGCGAGTTCTTCATCCTGGTCGGCCCCTCGGGCTGCGGGAAGTCGACGCTGCTCAACATGATCGTGGGCCTGGAGGACATCACCGAGGGGGAGATGCGGGTCGACGGCCAGCGGGTCAACGACGTGGACCCCAAGGACCGCAACATGGCCATGGTGTTCCAGAGCTACGCCATCTACCCCCACATGACGGTGCGCCAGAACATGGAGTTCCCGCTCAAGCTGCGGAAGATGAGCGGGGACGAGGTGGCCCGCCGGGTGGAGGAGGCGGCCGGGCTCCTGGAGCTGACCGAGCACCTCGACCGGCGCCCCGGCCACCTGTCGGGCGGCCAGCGCCAGCGGGTGGCCATGGGCCGGGCCATCGTGCGGGAGCCGGCGGCCTTCCTCATGGACGAGCCCCTGTCCAACCTGGACGCCAAGCTCCGGGTCCAGATGCGCACCACCATCTCCAAGCTCCAGCAGCGCCTGGGCACCACCACCGTCTACGTCACCCACGACCAGGTCGAGGCCATGACCCTGGGCGACCGGGTGGCGGTCATGCGCCGGGGCGTGGTCCAGCAGGTGGGCTCCCCCCGGGAGCTGTACCGGCAACCCGCCAACCTGTTCGTGGCCGGGTTCATCGGCTCCCCGGCCATGAACCTGCTGCCCGGCGAGCTCGACGGCCGCCACCTCCGCCTGCCCATGGTCGAGATGGAGCTGGCCCCCGACGTGGCCGACCGCCTGGTCGAGGGGGCCCAGGGCAAGGTCATCGCCGGCATCCGCCCCGAGAACTTCGAGGACGTGGCCCTGGTCGGCGACCCGGACGCCCCCGGCGTCACCTTCACGGCCGACATCGACGTCATCGAGTGGCTGGGCTCCGAGCTGTTCGCCCACTTCGAGGTGGCCGGCTCGGCCGCCCAGGAGCTGACCGACCTGGCCGCCGACCTGGAGACGGTGGCCATCGGCCGGGCCGGCGAGGACCACGCCGAGGTGGTGGCCCGCCTCGACGTGCGCAGCGAGGCCCGGGAGGGCCGCGACCTGGAGCTGTGGCTCGACACCCGCAGCGTGCACCTGTTCGACCCCGACAGCGGCGACGCCCTGGTGCGCCGGCCCGACTGAGGGCGACCCGGCCGGCGGCGGGGTCAGCCGGCGGCGGGCTCGGGCCAGGGGGCCTGGCCCCGGGTGATGGCGGCCACGTCGGCCAGGGTGCGGGCCTCCAGCAGGGTCCGCATCTGGCGCCCGGCGTCGGCCCACACCGCCAGCAGCACGCACTGGCCCTCGTGGTCGCAGGCCCCGTTCTGGTGGGGCTCGCCGAAGTCGCCGACCACGATGGGCCCGTCCACGGCCGAGACCACCTGGGCCAGCGTGATCTCCGCCGGCTCGCGGGCCAGGACGTACCCGCCGCCCACGCCCCGCTTGGAGCGGACCAGGCCCGCCCCCTTCAGGGCCAGCAGGATCTGTTCGAGGTAGGGCTGGGGGAGGCCGGTGCGCTCGGCGATGTCGCGCACCGCGGTGGGGGCCTCCTCCGGGTGGAGGGTGAGGGAGAGGAGGGCCCGGCACGCGTAGTCGCCCCTGGTGGAGACCTTCACACCGGCCATGGTACGGGCCGGTGCCGCCGGCGGTCCCCTCCGGCCCCGGGGCGTGCCGCCGGCGGGCGGGGAGGCCGGTAGGGTCACCGGGCACCCGGGAGGTCCGGGGGCACGGAAGGGGCTGGCGTGGGACCGCGTCCTCTGCGACCCGACTACGGCGGGGCCTGCATCTCGAACCTGGTCCCGGCGCTGCTGGAGCCGGGCGACACCGCGCCGGCGTGGCTGCCGGCGGCGGCGTGGGAGGCCGACCAGGTCGTCCTCCTGGTGCTCGACGGCCTGGGCTGGGACCAGCTCCAGGACCGGCGGGCCCTGGCCCCCACCCTGGCCGCCATGGCCGGCGGGCCCATCACCAGCGTCACCCCGACGACCACGGCCACCGCCCTCACCTCCATCGCCACCGGCCTCACCCCCGGGGAGCACGGCGTGGTCGGCTACCGGGTGGCGGTGGGGGGCGAGGTGCTGAACGTGCTCCGGTGGTCGACCGCCGACGGTGACGCCCGGCGCCGCATCGCCCCCGAGCAGTTCCAGCGCCACCCGGCCTTCGCCTCCCAGCGCCCGGCGGTGGTCACCAAGGCCGAGTTCTCGTCCTCGGGCTTCAGCGGGGCCCACCTGTGCGAGGTCCGCTTCCACGGCTACCGGGTGCCCTCCACCCTGGTCACCGAGGTCCGGCGCCTGCTGCGGGCCGGCGAGCCGTTCGTCTACGCCTACTACGACGGCATCGACAAGGTGGCCCACGAGTACGGCCTGGGGGAGCACTACGACGCCGAGGTGGCGGCGGCGGACCGCCTGGTGGCCGAGGTCCGCGCCACCCTGCCGCCGGGCGCCGTCCTGGTCGTCACCGCCGATCACGGCCAGGTCCACGTGGGGGACCGCATCGTCCCGCTCCACGCCGAGCTCGTCCCCCACGTGGCCTACCAGTCGGGCGAGGGCCGGTTCCGCTGGCTCCACGCCCGCTCCGGGCGCACCGCCGCCCTGCTGGACGCGGCCCAGGCCCACCACGCCGATGTGGCCTGGGTGGTGACCCGCGACGAGACCATCGACGACGGCTGGTGGGGCCCCAAGGTCACCGACGAGGCCCGGTCCCGGTTGGGCGACGTGGCCCTGGTGGCCCGGGAGCCGGTCTCGTTCCACGACGACGCCGACACCGGACCCTTCGTCCTGGTGGGCCGGCACGGCTCGCTGACCGAGGCCGAGATGCTGGTCCCGTGTCTCGTGGGCGCCCCCTAGCCTGGACCGTCGACCCCGAGTCGCCCGTCGCAGGAGAGAACCCCATGCCCGACACGCAGCCCGCCGCCGACCCCACCGCCCTGCAGGGCGAGCTGCTCGACCCGTCCGCCGACGGCCAGGGCCAGGGCGAGCGCCGGGAGGCGGTGGAGGAGCCGGCCAAGCTCATGCGCATCGGCTCGATGATCAAGCAGCTCCTGGAGGAGGTGCGCAGCGCCGAGCTGGACGAGGCGGCCCGGGCCCGGCTCAAGGAGATCTACGAGACGTCGCTGGCCGAGCTGGGCTCGGCCCTCTCCGAGGACCTGCGCGACGAGCTGGACCGGGTGGCCATCCCGTTCGGCGACACCGCCTCGGTGCCCTCGGAGCCCGAGCTGCGGGTGGCCCAGGCCCAGCTGGTGGGGTGGCTGGAGGGCCTGTTCCACGGCATCCAGGCCACCCTCTTCGCCCAGCAGATGGCAGCCCGGGCCCAGTTGGAGGACATGCGCCGCCAGCTCCCCTCCGGGCCCGGCGGCCCCGGTCCCGGCCCCGGCCCCGGTCCCGGGGGGCCCGGCGCCATGGGCGAGCCCGGCGCCGGCACGTACCTCTAGGGGGAGGCCCGGTCCCGTGGTGGGAACCGGGGGTGCGTGGTACGGTCCGAATCACAGCGGTGTCATTCATCCACAGGGTGTGGAGAACATCTGTGGACGCGCTGTGGACCGCCGGGTCCGCCCGGCCCGCCGCTGGTCGAGGAGGTTCCGTGGGCGACTCGTTCACCCACCTGCACACCCACACCGAGTACTCGATGCTCGACGGCGCTTCCCGGATCGAGTCCGTGGTGGCGGCGGCGGCGGCCGACGGGCAGCCGGCCCTGGGCATCACCGACCACGGCAACATGTACGGGGTCCTGCCCTTCTACAAGGCGTGCCGGGACCACCAGATCACCCCGGTGCTGGGCTTCGAGGCCTACATGGCCCACGAGCACCGCACGGAGCGCATCCAGACCCGGGGCAAGGTCGACGACACCGGGGGCGAGGGTGACGGGGGCAAGAAGGCCTACTACCACCTGACGCTGCTGGCCGAGACCAACACCGGCTACCGCAACCTGATCCAGCTGGCCTCCCGGGCCTTCATGGAGGGCTACTACCGCAAGCCCAAGGTGGACTGGGAGACCCTGGCCGACCACGCCGAGGGCGTGATCGCCACCACCGGCTGCCTGGGGGGCCACGTCCTCCAGTCCCTGCTGGCCGGGAACGAGAAGGCGGCCCTGCAGAAGGCGGCCCGCCTCCAGGAGATCTTCGGGCGCGACAACCTGTTCGTGGAGCTGCAGGACCACGGCATCCCCGAGCAGCACCGCACCAACCCGATGCTCATCGACATCGCCCGCCGCCTCGGGGCGCCGCTGCTGGCCACCAACGACAGCCACTACACCCACGCCGAGGACGCCGAGGGCCACGACGCCCTGCTGTGCGTCCAGACCGGGGCGCTGCTGGCCCAGGGCGAGAACGAGCGGTTCAAGTTCAAGGGCAGCGGCCACTACCTGAAGTCGGCGGCAGAGATGCGGCACCTGTTCCGCGACGTGGAGGTGGCCTGTGACAACAGCCTGTGGATCGCCGAGCGGGCCGACGTCACCATCGACTTCGGCGAGTCCAAGCTGCCCAGCTTCCCGCTGCCCGAGGGCTTCGCCACCGACGCCGAGCACCTGCGCCACCTGACCATGGAGGGGGCGCGAGAGCGGTGGGGGGCCGAGCTGCCCGACCGGGTGGTGGAGCGGCTGGCCTATGAGCTCCAGGTCATCGACGACATGGGGTTCTCGGCCTACTTCCTCATCACCTGGGACCTCATCCGCCACGCCCGGGAGTCGGGCATCCGGGTGGGCCCGGGGCGGGGGAGCGCGGCCGGGTGCGCGGTGGCGTACTCGCTGCGCATCACCGACCTCGACCCCATCGAGTACGACCTGCTGTTCGAGCGCTTCCTCAACCCCAGCCGCATCTCGATGCCCGACATCGACATGGACTTCGACTCCCGCTACCGGGACGAGATGATCCGGTACGCGGCCGAGCGCTACGGCCGCGACCACGTCGCCCAGATCGTCACCTTCTCCACCATCAAGGCCCGGGCCGCCGTGCGCGACGCCGCCCGGGTGCTCGGCTACCCGTACGCGGTGGGCGACAAGGTGGCCAAGGCCATGCCGCCGCTCGTCATGGGCCGCGACACGCCGCTGTACGCCTGCATGGACGAGCACCCGAAGTACGTCGACGGCTTCAAGATGGCTGCCGACCTGCGCGAGATGTACGCCACCGACCCTGACGCCCGCCAGGTGATCGACGTGGCCAAGGGGCTCGAGGGGCTGCGCCGCCAGGACGGCATCCATGCCGCCGCGGTGGTGATCACCAAGGAGCCCCTCACCGAGTACACGCCCATCCAGCGCAAGCCGGAGAGCGGCCAGGACCCCGAGGACGCCCCGGTCGTCACCCAGTACGAGATGAACGGCGTCGAAGAGCTCAGCCTGCTGAAGATGGACTTCCTGGGGCTGCGCAACCTCGACGTCATCTCCGACGCCCTGCAGCTCATCAAGGACTTCCGCGGCGTCGAGGTCGACATCGACGACCCGCCCCTCGACGACCCCACCACCTACGAGATGCTGCGCAAGGGTGAGTCGATCGGCGTGTTCCAGATGGAGGGCGGCGGCCTCCGCCAGCTGCTCCGCCTGCTGGCCCCGGACAGCTTCGAGGACATGGCCGCCCTGGTGGCGCTGTACCGGCCGGGACCGATGGGCGTGAACATGCACA